>JAADYZ010000342.1 GCA_010092775.1 Chloroflexota bacterium | reverse complement strand
GAGGGCGAGAAGGTCCGCTTGAATCCGCAGCGGATCGATGACGTGACGGCCATCATCTATGGCAAGGACGGCTCCGGCTGAAAGACCAAACGAGGCAAGCTCAGTGAATGGGCTTGCCTCGCGTCATCAGATGCTTATTGGTAGAGCTGAAGATAGACGGTATCAATGCCAAGCAAGCCCTGCGAGTCCGATGCGGGCAACCAGCCGATGCTCACGGTGATGCTGTCGTAGGCAGCCGTTGCGGTGATCTCGCAGGTGACGGTGCGCCAGTTGCCGTTACCGCTAATGTCAACGGGGCAGGTCTGGCTGCCAATCAGCGCATCGCCATCGAATAGTTCGACTCGCGCCCCGGCGCGCGTGCCTGCCGCAACACTTTGGTAGGCCATCTGGAAGGCCAGACGGTACTGATCGCCGGACTGGCCGCTAACGTTCACCGTCTGGGCATAGAACTCAATGCCAGATGAGGGTGGGCGGAACAAGAGCACGTTGTCGCCGTTCTGAGCCAGGGCCGTCGGCAAACGCAGATCGTTGTTGTTGTCTGCGCCCTCTACCCATTCAGTGCCTAAAGGCGTTTCGAAGCTGTAGTTCTGCATCGCATTGGACCCCGGAATGGATTCGCTAGGCTGGTTGACGCTGACCAGCAAGCCGCGCTCGCTTGGGAGGAAGTCGTGAATGATGATGGTCGCGCCGTCACCTTCGAAGGTTTCGCCCGGTGACCAGTAGGCACCCTCGATGTAGGGGTCCTCGTTGGCGAAGTTGGGCACCAGCCAGGCTGGCTCCTGCCGATCCTCGACGACTTCATGGATGATGATCGCCGCCTCCGGGTTAGGCAGATTGACGTCGAAGCCCGTCTGGAAGCGTGCTTCCACCGTATAATAGTCGATCGAACTGCTGCTGCTGGGCACGATCAACATCAGCTCCCCTTCGCCGTTGGGTCGGGCAATCTGCTGAAGTTCATAGGTGCCACTGCTGACATTCTGGACGCGGCTGGAGTCGATCCAGCCGACCCGTTCTGTTTGCCAGGTGATGAAGTTCTGGCCCAGCTCGCCATAAATGGGATCAAGAATGCCGTAGGGTCCCAACCCGCCCCAACTCATGACATCATAGGGACTGTCGTAAGTCCAGTTGACCGTTGCCGGGTCGGAGTTGTTGGAGTGCGGCATGCCGTAGCCGTGGCCCATTTCATGAGCGACGACGCCCACACTGCCCCAGGAGAAGGGCGGATTGAAGGTGCGTCCAATCGTGCGCATTCGACCGTCAATCTCCAAGGTCAGTAGGCCACCGAAGGCCGAGTTTTGCGGGTCCCAATTCGTCATGATGTTAATGCCGTAGTACTGACTGAAGTCCACTTCTGGTTCAGCCAATCGGATGCAGGCTTCCTCGAAGCGATCCATGTTATTGAAGGTTGGCGACAGCGAGATGCCTTCGACAACATACTCCCCTGCGGACGCGCTGCCACTAATGTCAACCGCGCCAAACGAGGCCTGTTCATAATACTCGACCAGACCGGTGTCACCGCTGTACATATTGTCGAAGTAGCTGACGCTCTCCAATTCCTGGTTCGGAGCTGTTGCATGGCGGCAGATCAACGACAGCCAGGGGTCACCGAGATTGAGGTCCTTGCTGATTGGTTCATCCAGGTCGGCGGGCAGCGCTGCGAGGGTGATCGACTCCGCGCCGGGGGTCCTGTCCACTGTGACCCATTCACCAGCCAAGACGGTCGCACCACCAGCCTCTTCCAGGACGCCTTCCGGCAGATTGAGTTGCACCCGCTCACCATCGGGCAGGGTCAGACTCAGCCGGATCTCGTAGGCGTTTGGACCCGGCTCACTGCGATGCATGTGAACCACGTTTAACCAGCCACTCAGGCTGTTGTCCGCTGCGCGAACCTGGAGCTGGCTCCCTGCCAGGGCGGCAACCACCAGCAAATTAAGGAAAAGGGCAATGCCCCAGAATGAAACGTGGGGAGATTTAGTGCTTCTATTCATTTGATTTCCTTGTGTTTGGTCACAGATTATGAGTTCTCCGGAACGATCATAGCACAAATGCCGTCCCGGAACATGGGAAAGTTGTTCTAGTAGAATTGTCCTATTTTGGAGGATTGTGGAGCCTTACTCACCTGCCACGTTCTTGCGACCGATCCATTTGTCGACGGTCAGCGTGACCAGCAACTCGCCTTCAACCCCGTTGCGCTCACCGAATTCCTCGGCGCGGTCGGCTCCCATATAGCGCCCGCCGATTTGGGTGGCCCAGTTCTTGATCTGGGCTAGATCGGTACTCATGGTCACTCGGCCCTCAATGCTTACGAACTGATAGGGCGGCTCCATCTCGTCCACACAGACCGCCACACGTTGATCACGCTGCATATTGAGAGCCTTGACTGAGCTGTGCCATGTGTTGAAGATCAAACGGTCGCCATCAAGAACAAACCAGATCGGCACGACATGAGGGCGGCCATCCTCGCGAACGGTTGCTAGCTTCCCTGTTCGGGTGCCAGTGCCCAGGAAGGCGAGGCATTCCTCTTTGGTCATCTTTTCCATAGCCATTGGTGGTGTCCCTCAAATTGAAAACAGGAACCCCACGATGGGGGTTCCTGCTGGGTTGCTAAGAAACGACGTAGTCTAGCGTTTAGTTGGTGGGAACCAGGACCAGGTTGTCGAAGCCCAGGAAGCCCATGTCTTCACGACGCTCACCATCCGGGTTGGGGCGCCAGCCGATCAGCACCTGGATGCTGTCGAAGGCCGCGGTCGCGGTGATTTCGCAGTTGAACAGTTCCCAGTTGTTGTCACCGGTCATGCGGAAGGCGCAGGTGCTCACGTCGACCTGTTCGTCACCGTTCCACAGGATGATGCGGGCGCCAGCGACGGTGCGCGGACCGGCATCACGG
>JAADYZ010000341.1 GCA_010092775.1 Chloroflexota bacterium | reverse complement strand
TGCGTCTCAATACGCTCGTACCGATTGACCAAATGCTCGAAGTTCGACGTCTGGTTAGCAATATAGATCAGCAAACTGCATACACTGCTCTCACTCGCCCAGGGTGGGCGAAACGAGATGGTCTGGCCGGGAGTTGTGTTCAGGCCTGCGGCCAGGCCACCATCGACATTCAGGACCCGCCAGCTCTCCGGGGCGGCAATGCAAAAACCCTGCCGCTGTTCCAGGTTGAAGCCCTCCGGCGCGACACAAGGCCCGCTCCGTTCGGCGGCTGACACCCCGGCGACGGGCTCGAACGTAGCTGTCGGTGTGAGATCGGCGGTAGGCGTCTGGGCGGCCAGGTTATCGATCCAATCCGCGGTCAGTGCCGCCCCTGCCTGGAGCGTTTGCGCTTCGCTGGCATCCTCGCGTGCATTGAGGGGAAGGGTGGCGCTGGGTTCAAGCGGTCCCTCAGGCGGACCACCACAGGCAGCTAAACCGATTGGCAGGCTGAGCACGATTAAAAGCAGCTTGGTAACACGCATAGGAGCCATACTAACGCGCCGCGATACACGCCGCAAGCGCTCGTAGTGTTTCAGCGCAAAGGCGACTCCGTACCGAATTGGGCTCGCGTTTGCTAGCTCGCAAGCGAATCTAAGCTGCGATCCGAACCGTTCGAAAGGTCAAGGAAAGGCGTCGCTCCCGGAGTCTAAGCCGGCCATCAACCCGATCTGTTTTGCGGGCAGCGATGCTGTGCCGCCACTCAAAGCGCGCTGGCCCTTGCATGATCAGCAAACTGCGCCTGGGCAGCCAACGTTCGATAGCAAGGCCAGTGCTGCCTTGGCTGAAGCGCATGATGCAGCCGGACAACAGACTCAAAGACACAATCGTGTTGCCGAAGCAGGACAAACAGTCGATGTGGCTGGCGATCCCTTGCCCAGGCAGATACTCGTTGACAATCAACTGATCGGGTGGTCTGGCGAAGATCCCATCTGCGATCAGACCGTCGACCAGATCGCTCGACCAACGCGGCAAAGGGCCGAGATAATGATCCGGCCCAAGGCTGCGAGTTCGGTAGTCGTAACGGTAGCCATAGTGTTGCACCCGCCGCTTCAAGTCGTTGCGCCAGGTGGCGCTGTCAATCGCCATGACCAGCGCCGTTTCTTCCTCTTCCGAAATGTAGGCCTCCAACAGACTGAGGCCCGCGATGTCAGTGTTGCCCATATTATTCCTCAAGTCGTGGTGCAGCATCCCTCGCCAGGCGCTATGATTGTTGGGATGCCCGTTACCGGTGTCGATCGCCCAACCAATGCCAGAAGCCGCTATGCCCGATTCACCCATTCAGTCACGATCGCTTCTCCGAAAATCCGGCCTGATCGCTGTGCTGCTTTTGTGTACGCTCGCGTCCTGGCCGTTCTGGTCACGACCGTCCCTCCCACGCGAAACGGATGCCGAACTGCACGTCTTCCGCACCGCGCAATTGGCCTACACCATCCAGGAGGGCGCACTCTACCCACGCTGGGCGCCCGACTTCTATTATGGCTATGGTTATCCCATCTTCAATTATTATGCGCCGCTGAGCTATTACGTGGCCAACCTGCTCACCGCTGCTACCCCAACGCTCGCCGTAACAGGCGTTAAAGCGGTTTTCATTCTGGCCATTTTCGCGGCTGGGCTGGGCACTTACGGCGCGATCAGGGAATTGACAGGCGATGAAGCCGCTGGTGTGGCAGGTGCAGCCGCCTATCTATTTGCACCCTACATTCTGACGATTGATCCCCACCTACGCGGTGTCCTGGCGGAGTCGCTCGCTCTGGGTTTGGCTCCGCTTGCCCTCTGGGCTCAGGTGCGTCACCTGCGCCTCAGCAATGGCCCATCGACCCTACTGGCTAGCCTGGCCGTGGCTGCGGTGATTCTCTCCCATAACCTGATGGGGCCGCTGATCTTCGCCTTGCTGCTGAGTCTATCAATCTGGATAACGATTCTACAGCCTCCGTCCGAAGCCTTGACGTCACTGCCAGGTCGTTTAGCGTCCGCACTCTTGCCCTTGGGCTTGTCCATCGCGCTTACATCTTTTTTCTGGGTACCAGTGGCCCTGGAGAGCAGCGCTGTGCAGCTTGGCAATCTGATCGGTCCCGGCCACTTTGACTTTCGCAATCATTTTGTCCCTCTTGCGGAGTTGTTCGCGCCCTCCCTCCCGCTTGACCTGGGCGCCGTTAATCCCGCCTTTCGCTTCAATGTCGGGGTCGCGCAGTGGCTCCTGCCGGTGGCGGGTGCCCTCAGCCTGATCATTGGCCTGCTGCGCCAGCGCCCTCCCGAAAGGTCCGTCTGGATCGCTCGCGTCTTCTGGTGGGTCGCAGCCTTGAGCCTGATTCTCCTGATTTCCCCGCTCGGCCAGCCCATCTGGGAAGCCCTGCCTCCAATGGCCTTTATTCAATTTCCCTGGCGTTTGTTGGGGCCATTAGCGCTGTGTTTGGGGATTCTGGTCGGCTACAGCCTTGTTGATCTCCGTGCAGTATTGCCTGAAGATCGGCAGCACCTACTGCCCTGGCTCAGCCTGATATTTGTCGCGCTGGCCCTTCCGATCTTCAGTCCGCCGGGATGGGGGGATTTCGGCCCGACCGATCGCCAGGCTATGCTCGATTTTGAGCTGAATGGGCTTGCTCTCGGCACGACATCGACCGGAGACTACGTGCCTGCCCAGGTCGATGTTGTGCCCGGTCCTAATCCGGATCTGTTGGCTTCTTACGAGGTCGGTCCTATCGATCGCGTCAATCGTGTCACGCTGCCGCCTGACGCCGCAGTTGAACAGCTCGACCATCAGGCAACCTCGATGACCTTCATGGTCAGCAGTGATGAATTCTTCGTGCTGCGCCTCTACCATTTCTATTTCCCTGGCTGGCGTGCGACCATTGACGATCAACCTGTTGACATTGAAATCGCTCGCCCCGAAGGCTTCATGACACTGCCAATTCCGCCCGGCCAACACGAAGTCCGCGTGTGGCTGGGGTTGACGCCAGTTCGCAGAATTGCCAGCGTGCTCAGCTTTCTAACCCTCGCTGCGCTGGCTCTGATCGCCTGGAGATGGCAGGCCCCTGCTCAACCTGATCGCCCGACGGTTTCAGCGTTGGATATAGATTTGCGCTGGCTTGCAGCCGCTTTGGCTGCCATGCTGGTCATCGGCTGGACGGGTGTCGTGCAGCCGCGCAGCAGTGGTCTTGAACCCATACCAATGGAGACGGCACACCATCGCTACTTGCAGGGTGGCGTTGACTTCCTGGGCTATGATCTACCACGTACAACCGTTCGACCAGGTGACCAGCTAGACCTGACTCTATATTGGCAGGCGCGCGAACCTGTCGCTGGCAACTATCAGACCTTCGTCCATCTGACGACCCTGCCTCAGCACACCTGGGGCCAGCTCGAGAAGCTCAACCCCGGCGACTACCCGACCACCCGCTGGCCGCTTCAGCGCTACGTGCGTGATGACTATCAACTGGTCGTTCCGCTCGGTACCCCACCCGGCGAGTATACGCTGCGCGCTGGTCTGTGGGACCTTGGTAGTGGCGCACGACAGCTTGTGCTTGAAGAAGACGGCACAATTCTGGGCGATGCCATCGCTTTGCCCATCACCGTAACGGTGCTGCCGGCCCGCCGCCAACCATCCAGTTCAGAGTTGCCGCTAACCCAGTCGATTGATCAGCAGACCGCAACAGGTATCGTTCTGCTGGGCACGGAACTGCTCGACGGTCCTAGCTTCAGGGGTCCGGCGGGCTACCTCCGGCTGGCCTTGTATTGGCAGAGCACAACGGACTCCCCTGTGGGAGATGCGCCATCCCTTCGAATCATTAACGGTGATGATCAGGTCCTGACCGAGCTGCGTGGCACCCCCGCTGACGGCTTGGCCCCCTTTGATCGTCTTGAGTCCGGTCAGGTGCTGCGCGATCTACGATCCATCTGGCTCGATGAAACGGTGGCCCCAGGTACCTATCGTTGGCAGGTGCAGCTCCAAGACGAATCCTGGTTGACGGTGGCGACCTTTGATCGCAGCTTGCCGGATGAGCAGTGAAGCCCCCTTTCGTCTCATCGATTGGCTCATCCTAGTAGCGCTTCTGCTGCTTGCAGGCTGGCTGCGCTTCAGCCATCACGATTGGGACGGCGGCGAGCAGCTCCACCCGGATGAAAGAGGCATCCTGTTCGTGGCGGAGGACATCTATTTCCCTCAGCACCTAAACCCCTTCGTCGATGAAAACGGTCAGCTTCGCTCCTATGCTTACGGCCATGCCCATCTCTATTCGCTGGTGGCTCTCGAGGGCCTGACGAATCTGGTCTGCGCGCTCAACTGCTCGGTAGTGGGCACTGACTCCACCGTAGGGCGCAGCCTTAACCCAGGTGGCGCGCCGCGTATGCGCCATTTGATGTGGGTCGCCCGCTTTCTCTCCAGCCTGGCTGATCTCGTCACAGTCGGGCTCACTGGCTGGTTGGCTTGGCGCTTGTGGCGCAACCGACTTTCGGTATGGCTGGCGGCGGCCTGCGTGGCCCTGGCGCCGCTGCATGTCCAGAATGCTCACTTCGGCACCGTCGATACAGGCCTCGCCATGTGGGTCACTGCGACCTTGCTTGCACTGACTTACCTGGCCGAAGAAAGCAGCCCGACTCAGGCCATCACAGTCGGAGCTTTGGCTGGCCTGGCCATCGGCTTCAAGGCAACTGCCGCACTGCTGCTCCTTCCGATCGCGTTGGCCTTCTTCGATATCACCCGCCGCAAGCCCTACCTTCGCCTGGGCTCTGAGCAGGGTCATCATCTCTTGCTGTGTGGGACGTCGCTGATCTTGACCTTCGCACTGACCAATCCTTATGCGGTCTTGTGGCCCTTTCGCTACGGCTATGAGGTCTATGCCCAGGTCGGTATGGCTGGGGGCTGGTGGGATTGGCCTTTCACGCGCCAGTACCGCGACACCCTGCCGATCATCTATCCGTTGGTGCAGCAAGGTCGTTGGGCCTTGGGTTGGCCGCTCACGCTCTTCGCCTGGATCGGATTGGGCTGGTTCGCCGCACAAACCTGGCGTTCTAGCCGCCGGGATCATGGGCTGTTGCTTGCGTGGGTCGCTTTGGGCAGCCTGTCCGCTGCAACCGGACTGGCCAAGTTCCCGCGCTATTGGCTTCCTGTCACACCTGCTCTGATCGCTGCTGCGGTGGGCCTTATGCAATCTCGGGAAACCCCATTACCGAGTCTCGCCTTGCGTGTCACGCTCGCGCTCATCGTTCTGATTCCTACCGGATTGCTCAGCCTATCCTGGCTAAACATGCTTTCAGCCCCTCATACTTGGATAACTGCGAGTGCCTGGCTATACGATCAGCAGCCGGATGGAACAAGAATCCTCGGTGAATTGTGGGATGACCAGCTTCCCCTTAACCTGCCAGCCGATCGCTTCGAGACTCAACTGATTGATCCCTTTGCCGAGCCAGACGATGAGCAAAAGCTGGTCGGGCTGGCCCAGACCGTCGCCTCGACAGATCTCATCGTCCTTGCGAGTCCACGCTTGTGGGGAGTGATTCCCCGCTTCCCAGAGCGTTATCCTCTTACTGCCACATACTACCGCCTGCTCTTCTCTGGGCAGTTGGGCTTCGAGGTCGAGCAAAGCTTCAGCCGTCACCCGCAGCTTCTCGGCATCTCACTCCACGCCGATCCCTTTTCCCGCGCTAACCTACCTGACCCGCGTTCGCCGGATACCATGGCCAACGCCTCGATTCGGCTGGGCTATCTGGACGAATCTCTGGTGGTCTACGACCAACCCATTGTCTTGATCTTCGCCAATCGAGAGCGATTCTCCGCTGATGAAATCGCGGCGCGCATCCGCGTGGCGGCTGAGGGCAATCGCTGATTATTCCGCGTTGACACCGCTAGGTCAGGCGGCTATAATCCTTGTCCGCCCCAATTAGTTTGGGGGCGTTTTGTTGGTTCTCCCCCGCGTCGATTGCCGCAGCCCTGCCTGCCGTAGCCGTCCGGGCGAAGCGAGAAAGCGGAGTCATCATCCTATGTATGCAGTCGTGCGAATCGGCGGTCGCCAATACACTGCCGAAGTCGGAAAAACCATCGTAACTGAGAAGCTACCTTACGAAGTCGGTGAGGAAGTCGATTTTGATGAGGTGTTGCTGATTAGCGGGGATGGCGAGACCAAGGTCGGCCAACCGACCGTCGACGGTGCCAGTATGCGGGCCAAAGTCGTTGATCAATTTCGCGGCAAGAAGATCATTGTCTTCCACTATCGCCCCAAAAAGCGCTATCGTAAAAAGCAAGGTCATCGCCAATACTACACCCGCCTGCAAGTACAAGACATCACAGGCTAAGTGCCACCGTTTAATTTGGGTAAGTGTTGTTAGCTGAGAGGAAAACTCGATGGCACACAAAAAAGGTGCTGGTTCAACCAAGAACGGTCGCGACAGTGAGTCAAAACGTCGCGGCGTCAAGCGCTATGGCGGTGAGTATGTCATCCCTGGCCACATCATTGTCCGCCAATGTGGGACCAAGTTCCACCCTGGTGAGAATGTCGGCATGGGACGAGACTACACCATTTACGCCAAGCGTGAAGGCTACGTCCACTTTCAGTGGGGCCGTGGTGGCCGCAAGCTGGTGAGCGTATTGGATATCAATCCGAACGCGCCGCAGCAGGCCGAAACCAACTAGATCCTGCGGGGCTGGAGAGGCTCCGTCAGCCATGTTTCAGAATAAGACAGTACGCCACTCCATCTGACGGAGCCGTGCTGCGAAGGAGAAACAGCATGAGAGAAGGTATCCATCCGACCTGGTACTCGGATTGTGTTGTGGTTTGTGCCTGCGGGAACACCTGGACCACCGGTGCAACGCAGCCAGAACTACGCACAGACGTTTGCAGCGCCTGCCATCCATTCTATACGGGTGAGCAGCGCATCGTTGACACCGAAGGGCAGGTCGACCGCTTTATGCGCCGTCTGCGGATGCGCGATCAGATGCAGGCCGAGGCTGATCAGCGCGCAGAAGAGAAGACCCCACTAGATCTGCCTGTAACCGAACTCGAACTGGGCACACGCAACGAAAAGCTGCTGGCCGAAGCAGGCTTAGAGACTGCGGGTGATCTCATTGACAAACTGGCTTCCGAGGGCGACGAGGGGCTGCTGGGTATCCGAGGCTTTGGCCAAAAAGGCTTGATCGATGTCAAGCGCCGCCTGCGGATGCGCGGTTTTGAAGTCCCCGGCGACGCCGACAACGACGAAGACGACAGCGAATAACCGGACCGTCTGACGGTCTAGACGAAAGGGATAGGGCGCGACACTGCCTCTCAAGTGACGCGCCTTATCTTATTGATTGAGTGCTCCACCTGTGCAAGAAGGGAAAGTCGAATGCAGCACCATCAAGGGCGTTTAGAAGTCATCTGCGGCTGCATGTTCAGCGGCAAATCGGAGGAACTGCTGCGGCGGGTGCGCCGAGCCAAGATCGCCAAACAGCGCGTCCAAATCTTTAAACCCAGCCTCGACCATCGCTATGGTCTGGGTGTTGTCAGCTCCCACGATGGCCATCAGTCCGAGGCTATCGCCATTGAGTCGCCGCTGTCCCTGCTCGACTATCTCGAAGACGAGACGACGGTCGTTGCCATTGACGAGGTGCAGTTCTTCGATCCGATTGTGGTAGATGTGTGCCGCCACCTCATGGAGACGCGTGACATGCGCGTCATCGTCGCCGGATTGGACCTCGACTTTCGTGGCGAACCCTTCGGCGCAATGCCGCGCTTGATGGCCGAAGCGGAAGAGGTCGACAAACTGCACGCCATTTGCGTGGTCAGCGGCGAAGCAGCTACCCGCTCTCAACGACTGGTGAATGGCAATCCAGCCCACTTCAACGAACCGGTGATCGTGATTGGCGCCGAGGAGAAGTACGAAGCCCGTGCCCGCTCTTATCATGAAGTACCGGGTCGACCCGAGCCCAATCTAGAGCGCAACGGGAATCAGGTTCACAAACCTAACGCACCAGCACTCTATAAGCATGTGTTGGAATATGTGCTGATTGATGAAGAGCGCCTGCAAGACCGTATCACTGAGTTGGCTGACGAGATTTCCAGCGACTATGCTGATGACCCGGACGTGATTCTGGTCGGCATTCTCAAGGGCAGCGTCATGTTCATGACCGATCTGATGCGCCGACTAACCGTTCCCCATGTCATCGACTTTATGGACGTCACCTCCTATGGTGCCGGACAGCGCGAGACTAGCGGCAACGTACGCATCCTGATGGACCTGGAGATGTCCATCACGGGCCGCAACGTGCTGATCGTGGAAGACATCATCGACTCCGGCTTTACCCTCGATAAGGTGGTCAATTTGCTCCAGGCACGCCAGCCCAAATCGTTGAAGGTCTGCACCCTGCTCAACAAGCAGGAGCGCAGAGAGGTGCCGATCAAGCTGGATTATGTGGGCTTCGACATTCCGAACGTCTTCGTCTTCGGCTACGGCCTCGACCTCGACCAGTACTACCGCAACATGCCCTTTATCGGCGTGGCAAAGGCCGAAGCTGCTGGTCAATCCTAATCCAATGGCCGACTTAACGCCCGCCCCACCGCAACGCCCTTTTCTATGGCCCACGCTGGTCGAGAACCTCGCTGCCCTGCTGCCCAATCCGGAGCGTGTATACCTGGTAGGCGGCGTCGTGAGAGACGCCCTGCTGCGTCGCCCTATACACGACATTGATCTGGCCACGCCCGATGACGGCCTCGAAGTGGCCCGTGGCCTGGCTGATTCCCTCGGCGGCGCTTACTATCCCGTTGACCCGGAGCGTCGCACTGGTCGTGTTGTGCTGGGCAGTGAAGGCATCACCACAGACATTGATGTGGCTAGCTTTCGTGGGGCAGAAGGGGCAACTGATAACCTGCTGGCTGACCTGGCGG
Source organism: Chloroflexota bacterium (assembly GCA_010092775.1). GTDB lineage: Bacteria > Chloroflexota > Anaerolineae > Aggregatilineales > UBA3940 > TC-71. The sequence goes on along the minus strand of JAADYZ010000341.1, from coordinate 5,342 downwards.
GCCGCGACTTCACGGTCAACGCGTTGGCCGTCCGCTTGGATGACATCGAGAGCATCATCGATCCGTTGGAGGGGCAGCGCGATTTGTTCCAACGGCGTGCGCTGCGACTGTGCAGCCCCACCAGCATCGCGGACGATCCGATCCGAGTGCTGCGGGCGTTGCGTCACAGCCTCAAGTTCAAGCTGCGCTTGATCCCCCAAACGGTTGCCGCCCTGCGCGCGAGCGCCTCAAGCCTGCTAACGGCCCACGGCGACCTCCGCCAGCCCGAACGCAGCCGTGACGAGCTGTTCAAACTATTGCAAGAGACCCGCCCAGCGTCTGCCTTGCGACTCGCCCATACACTCAGCCTTCTCCATCTGATCTTGCCCTTTGAACTAGCCGAAAGCGATTTGGCCTTTCGCCACGTGGAACGCTTGGACGACTTGTTGCGGACCATCAGCTATCGACGCGACGACAACGTCGCTGCGGACTTGATGCTGGGGGTTGCGGTAATGGTTCTGGATCGCCATCGTCAGCCGCTGAATGACCACTTTGCCCAGCAGTCTGGGGTAGGGCGTTATCGTCAAAGCCTGGCCTATCTCGCTGTGCTCGCCGAGCAATCCCACGCAAGCGCTGAAACCTGGGCGGACTGGCTGTTCCTCTCGAATCAGGAGCGCCACGTGCTGGCTTCGCTGGACCGCAGCCGCGACATTGATCTATTTCAGGTGGATCAGGTTGATGATCGCTGGTTGTATCGCTGCTACAAACGGGCGGGCGATGGGGCGATTGATCACACTTTGATCAGCCTGGCGAGCTACCTCGCCTCCTCTGCCCAGCCGTCACCGGATCGCTGGGGGAAGCTGCTTGACCAGATTGCCAGCCCGATCTTTGCAGCCTATTTCGATCGCTACGATCAGATCGTCACCCCCCAGCCGCTGCTAGACGGGCACGCCTTGATGGCCGATTTTGGCCTGGAGCCTGGGCCAATTCTGGGGGAAGTCATCGATCGATTGAAGGAAGAGCAAGCCGCAGGCGCGATCTCCACAGACCGTGAAGCGCGCGCCTGGGTTGCTGACTGGCTAGACCATCACTAAGGGCCGACTTCATCCACAAAAGGCTCGTAGCGGCACAGGCAGCCACGCGGATTGGGGCAAGCCGGATGGGGCAATTCAGGAATTCGGTCGGAGTCTTTGGGAAAGGTTCCCTGAATTTTGCGACAAAGCGGGGTAGGTGGGTCCGGCATCACAATATAGACGTGGCTGGCCCGTGGGCTTTGCCGAATCTGGTTAAGCTCTTGCTGGCGCTGTGCCCGCACTTTCTCAATGTCGTAGGCCACAGTCAATTCCTTTCTGGTTGCTGCTCACCATTGTAGCACGCTTCAGCAGTTGAAGCGCTAGCTCTCGTCTTCCTCGGAACGCCGCTCATAGAAGCACAACATCGTCTTTCCATACACCCGCTGATCGTAGAGATCAAGGTGCTTCAAGTTCACATCTTCATACTCACGTGGATCAATCTGGACAATGACCTGCCCTTCTGGGAAGAGCCAATCGGGCTGCTCATCAATCAACTCCAGTGCGCTGCGCCACCATCCCTTGTACTGCGGCGGCGCAATGTAGATGAACTCAAAAGGGTCATCCTCGCCGGGTGTCCGACGCAGGAAATCAAATGCACTGATTTGCAGGACCTCAGCCCCTTCGTCGAGGTGGGTGCTGGCCAAGTTGTCTTGAATCGTCCGAATCGCGGCTTTGTTGAGGTCAATGAACAAACAATAATCTGCACCCCGGCTGAGGGCCTCGATCCCGACTGCCCCGGTTCCGGCGAACAGGTCCAACCAGATGCTGTCGACCACCCAGCTTCCCAAGATGTTGAAGAGCGATTCTTTCACACGATCTAAGATGGCTCTTGTTGAGTCCCCAGGGACCATCTTGAGCCGCCGCCCCTTTGCACTTCCTGCGATCACACGTTGCGACATGCTGCGCTCTGTTAGGGTTGTCTGAGGGGGATACGGCACACCACACCGTTCGGTGTGTCGAACTCAATGGTCAAGCTGTCGCTGGCATACAGGTCTGAGTCTGACCAGACCACGTAGCGCGCACGCTGTCCAATGGCCTCGATGCTGGCTTGCTGCCCCGCCGCAACCGAGGTGAGATTGCGCTCGAAGCCGTCTTCGCCACCCAGAATCTCCAGCGGAATCGTTGTGTTGTTGATGAAAATGAGCGTGTTGGGGCCGTCGGTGGTCTCCGAACAAGCAGGCGCATCAAAGGCCAGCGGCTGGCGCGTCGGTTCTAGCTCTGGGCTGCTGACCCCAAACAAGGTCGTGAACAACTCCGAGCCGCCCGTAAACGCCAGTATCGCCGCGCCCAACATCGCGACCATTGCGACCAGCACCGCGACAATGGCTACCGTCACATCGCTGGCTCCGGGTGGTGCCTGCACGACCTCATCATTATCTTCTTCCGCTTCGTCGGGCACGACCGCAAGCAGTCCGGTCGCGGCGTCAACCGCCTCGACTGTTGGGCGTTGCGTCCCCCCCGGCGGAGTGATCTGTGCCGCGCGCCGCTGGAGTTGGTTCAACATGGCGTTTGCTTCTGGATGGTCAGGCCGGATGCGCAACACTTGACGCAGGCAGTCAATCTGCTGGTTAACATCATCGACGCTGTTCGCTAGATACCACCAGGCTGCCCCGTTGTCGGGGTCATTCTGCACCACATCGCGGAACAAGCGTCTTGCGTCGCGCAGCTTGCCCTTACGAAAGGCTTGTATGCCCGCTTTCAGTTTCTCATCGCTCATAGGCCAAGCATAGCGATATTATGGACGTTCACCAAATTGCCGCTCGATAGCCCCGCATGGTATACTCCGGCGCGCTAAATCGCAAGCTTGTCAGGACAATGATGAAACGCTGGCAAACCATCTTGATTGGCACCGTGATCAGCGTCGTGGCGCTCTTCTTCGTCTTGCGCCAGGCTGATTTCGCTGAGATTGCAGCGGCCTACCAAACCGCTCGCTATGAGTACGTCGCCTATGCCGTTGGCGTCCTGTTTCTCATCACCTGGATTCGCGGCTGGCGTTGGAGCGCCCTGAACGAAGGGCGCCTGTCCATCGCAGATGGCTTCTGGCTCTTTAATATCGGCTTCCTGTTCAACAACGTGATGCCCTTTCGCCTGGGCGAGCTGGCCCGCATCGGTCTGGCCAGCCACCGCCCTAAGATGCACGTCGCCAGCGCCTTGTCTAGTACGGTTATCGAGCGCCTGTTTGATGTCATTGGCGTCTTGCTGCTGTTCATCGTCGTTCTGATCGGCCTCGACCTGCCGCCCTGGCTCAATGCTTCAGGGATCGGTCTGGCGATCGGCGGCCTTGTTGGCCTGGCCATTATGCGGCTTGCCTCGATCTACCCAGATCAAACCATCGAGCTAACCGCCAGGGTTCTCAGCCGGGTCCCGCGCATTGATCAAGACGTCGTGCGTCGCACGCTCAGCCCCTTTGTGGATGGTCTGGCGGGTGTGGCCAATTGGCGGGTCTTTCTGGCCGGTCTGATCCTGACGATCTTAGCCTGGGGCGGCTCGGTGATCTCTGGCTATCTGCTCATGCTGGCCTTTTGGGACCAAGTCCCGCCGATCTTTGGAGTATTGGCGATTGCCGCCGCTGGCCTGGGGGTCTCCGTGCCTTCGGCGCCATCAGGGGTCGGACCCTTCCATGCCGCTGTGATCGGCGCACTGGTCGCTGTCGGCCTGGATGATAACCTAAGCCGCAGCTATGCTTTTGCCCTGCACGCCATGAACTTCTCGGTCACCACTCTGCTCGGCATGATTGGTCTAGTCCGAGAAGGGGTGACCTTCAACCAGGTGGCCGAAGAAGCCCGCTCACTGAAGATCCAGGATGCCGCCAGCGCGCCTGAAGTTGCTACCTAGTGATCCGTTCCGCTTATGTCCCATGATCCACTGAAGATTCTGATTGCCTTGCAATACTACGTGCCGCACCGCACCGGGCTGACACTGCACGTGCAGCGCGTCGCAGAGCGTTTAGCTGAGCGAGGTCACCAGGTGACGGTCGTATCAGCCCGCTACAAAATGGACCTCCCTAGGGACGAGCAGGTCATCAACGGCGTTCGAGTGATTCGCCTGTGGGCGCCCATCCGCGTGACGCGTGGCATGGTGATGCCAGCCTATCCGTGGGCTGCGTTCCGCCTGACCCAACTTCACGACGTCGTCAGCATCCACACACCCATGCTAGAAACCTCCGTGTTCGCGCTTTATACGCGCTGGCTCAAGAGGGGCTTGGTGATCACCCATCACGGCGATCTGATCTTGCCCGATGGCTGGTTCAACCGCTTCGTTCAGTGGTTTACTTTCCAAAACTACAAAATCGCGGGTAACGCCGCCCAACGCATCATCGCCTATTCGCAGGACTACGCTGACCACTCTTACTATATTGAGCCGTTCAAGCAGAAGACCCACCCAGTCTACCCACCCATCGATATTCCCCAGCCCCAACCAAGTCGGGTTGAGGAACTCAAGGCTGAGTGGCTTGGCGATGGGAACGGAAGGGCTCGGTTGATTGGCTACGCTGGCCGCTTCGTGGAAGAAAAGCGTCCCGATGTTTTGATCAAGGCGCTGCCCATTATTCATGAGACGTTTCCAGGTACTAAGATCGTCTTGGCCGGCGAGTACGACATTAAGTACGAAGACTTCTATGAGCGCAACACTGCACTGATCGAGCAGTATCGGGAGCATTTGATCTTTTTGGGCCTCATCAAAGACCCGCAGGAGCTGGCCAATTTCTACGCAGCCGTCGATGTGTTGGCTCTGCCCAGCGATACAGAATGCTTTGCGCTGGTCCAGGTGGAGGCGATGCGCTGTGGAACGCCTGTCGTCTCAACCGACATACCGGGGGCGCGGGTGGTCGTACAGGTCAGTGGCATGGGTGAGGTCGTTCCACCCCGTGATCCGCTTGCAATGGGTGAGGCCATTGTCCGCGTACTGGACAATCCATCCACTTATCGCAAGTCACTGGCTGAAATCGACAGCATCTTCAATCTGGATCAAACTGTGGACCGTTACGAGCAATTTCTGCGTGAAGCGGCTCAAGAGGCACGCCGCTAAGCTATGTCGCCATCCACGATCGATCCCACTCTTGTCAGCCAGATGGTGCGCAACGAGGCCGACATGGCCTACCGACGCCGGGTGCAAACCATCTTCGAGTGGCTCGATTTTCGAGACGGCGACCGCGTGCTTGACGGCGGCTGCGGGCGCGGCTTCTATCCACGTTTCATTCGCTATGCAGCCGAGCAGAGCGGCATTGATGTCTGCATAACTGGGGTCGAATTGGCGTTTCCATACCTGCGGATCGCCCAGGCCGCGCTGGCC
>JAADYZ010000340.1 GCA_010092775.1 Chloroflexota bacterium | reverse complement strand
CGGCGATGTCAGCAGCACCGCCCGTGATGCCGTCCCCAGATTCCGCAGAAACGGCGCCCAGCCCCACCGTCCCAGAAGAGACAAGCACTTCCCTGCCAGAGCCGGATCAAACTGAGCCAGAGCCAACATCGACGGCCTTACCTGTACCGAGCGAGGGCTTTATCGTGGCCCTCACCGTCGATGATCTGGCACTGAGCGATGGACTCCAAGCAGCGATTGACAGCAGCCTCACTACCTCGCCCCTGAATGGTCAGGTCATACTGGGGCAAGGCGACGAGCTAGGCGGCGCAAACCTAAGCCTGCAAGTCTCTAACGATGTTCTGCAAATTGCGGAGAACCTGGTTGACCAAGCGCTAACACAACTTGATGATCCCTTGCCGGTATGGTCGCTGGTCGCTCCGGCACCCTTGAGCATCCCAATCGACCCGACCAGCGATCTGACCTACTATGGTGAATTGACCACGACGATGCTCGAACTCCGGCTGGGCCAAACCGAGGCGGCAGCAGCTCGGCTGCGCAATTTGCAGGCGCTGATCCTTTCGCTGCCAGATGGCTTTCGCAATCCGAATGGGGCAATCCTGTTCTTCTTGCAAGGCGAACTCCTCACGCAACAAGGTGACTATGCCGCCGCCCTTCAAACCTATAGCCAGGCGCTGCGTCTGGAGGGTGAGTTCGCTGCTGCGCAGGTCAATCGCAGTAATGTCTACGTGCTGTTGGGCGACCTGAACACTGCTCTGAGCGGCTACGAGGCCCCACTTGATCAGCTCAACACGACCATTCCGATTCGCTATAACCGCACGCTCGCGCTGCGGGGGAGTGGTGATCTGGCGGCGGCCATCGACGAAGCAGAAACCCTGCGTGACCTCACCAACGACGCTGATTGGACTACCAACTTGGCCGGACTGCTGAACTACGAGGCGGGAAACTATGCCGAGGCCGTCGCAATCTTTGAAGACTTGCGCAGTCGGCGCCCTGAGAGCGCGCTTTTAGCATATAATCTAGGTAGAAGCCAACTGGCCGACAGCGACCCTGAGTCCGCAATCACATCCTTTGAGGATGCCAGTGACCTGGCATCGAGTGTTTCACTCTATCAGATGGACCTGGGCAGTGCCTATCAGGCCGCCGAAAGCTTCGCCCAGGCGGACCGCGCCTATGGGCGAGCCATCGACCTGGACCCACAGAACTTAGAGGCGATCTTACGACGTGGGCGGCTGAACGTAGTGATGGAACGCTATGATCGCGCATTGGCTGATACGGAATTGGCCTTCGATCTGGACTCCGAATCAGCAGTGGCCTTCTATATTCGCGGTGATGCCCTGCTCGCTCAAGAGGATTTCTTCGAGGCCGAACGCGCCTATACGCAGGCTATCCAAGGCGGGATTACTGAGGCCCGCATCTTTGCCAATCGCGCTTGGGCCTGGCACGTCCGCCGCTTCATCGTGGGGGCCATCCTCGACTACGAAGAGGCGATCAGCCAGGGCTGGGATGATCCGCAGACCTATACCCGCTTTGGCTTCGCCCTGTTCGATAACAGCCGCTTTGATGATGCTCTCCAGGCATTCCTGGCGGCAGTCGAAGCAGGCGATCAATCTCCCGACACGATCGGGGGCTTGGCCTTGGCTTTAGATGCCAACCTACAGCGCGAAGATGCCGAAGAGCAGTATCTGGCATTGCTCGAGCTGGACCCGAACTACGCTGATCGGGCCTTCTTGCTGGAGCAAACCCTGTGGTCTGAGCTTGCTGTTTCACGCGCTGTAACCATTATTCGCCGGTTAGATTTAGAGGAAGAGTAAACGACTGTGTCATCTTTCAATGAGATGATTGAACGTGCGACGGAGCGTGGCTATGAGGTCTCGTCTCTGGGTCGCCCGCTCGATCCGCGCTATCCCTCGAACTTGATCGCGGCCATTCTTGTCGTAGTATTCGCCCTAGTAGCTGCTGGGGTAGCCCTACTCAATGGTCTCCCCATCCGCGAGATTGCCTTATGGGGGGTGTCAGGAGCCTTTTCATGGTTCATAGCCTGGGCGCTTGGTCGGGAACTGGACCCAGACCATATTCTGTCTTCTTTCCTTGCGGGCGGCTTCGCCATTGTTGGGCTGTTGATTTTGGGGCCGCCAAACTTCCTGATCGTCGCGCTCGGTCTGGTGTTGGCACGCTTGCTTAGCCGATCCACCGGCCTGGCTTTCAAGGTTTTCGACTCGATCGCGGTGATTGTCATCCTGCTTGGCACACTTATCTTGGAAGGCACCTGGTTAATGGGGCTGATCACCGCAGTGGCCTTTGCCCTTGATGCCCTACTAGATGATCCATATCCCGCCCATTGGGCCTTTGCCGGGGTCAGCTTAGCGCTTAGCATCGGAACGGTGATTGTCAGCGGTTTCCCACCGTTTCCGGCTGTACCAGTATGGATGCTGGTTTCGGCTGCCGTTGTTGTGGTGTTGAGCCTGGGTTATGTCGTCCTGTGTAGCGACCCGATCAGCTTGAGTGATGCGACCCAAAAACCGCTCCACAAGAACCGCATTCGGGCGACTATTGTGATCATACTGTTGGTGGCACTCACTTCGCTGTGGTACGGAGAGGGTGGTCTGGCAATTGGCTCTACTGTGTGGGCGGCTTTGTTGGGTTCAGCCTTGGGTTTCGGATTGGCGACCTGGCTAGGCATTGGCCCAAGCGGGCCGGAAACCCCTCGTTCGCTTAGCCAGACCGACGCGTCGTAGCGGCAACCATCGGCTGCACAGGATCAGTATCCCCGGCGGCATCGATCTGCGCGGCCAACTGGCCAACGATATGCGCCATGAAGCCACCAAAGAAGGGGAAGATCAGAAACAGTCCGACGACCGATATGGTGAAGATCACGACGGTCATCACGCCACCGATCACGACGAACAAAAACGCCAGAATAAACTGCTCGCGGTAATCCCAGGCAAGCTGGAGATTCTCAGTGAACTCCATAAAGGCCAGAAAACTTCCGCTGTTCTCAAACCGCATCAACGCGGCCCAATAGACGATGAACATGGGAATCATGTACGCGATGGTGAAAAGGGCGCCAATAGCGACAAAGATTGCCTCGTACTGACCGGTCACCAGGCCACGCATAAAGGTGCTGACTTCCTCACCCAGAAGCCCGGTCGCCAACGTGGATAAGAAGGCTGCAAAGAGATCCGCAATGAAGAACAACACCAGGGGAAGCAAGAACACCAAGAACGAGATGATCAGGGTCAGCCCGTTCCCCAGGATTTCGATCAAATTGTCCCAGCGCGGCAGGCCATGATCGGCATGTGGATCGCTGTGCGTCTGGAGAAATATCTTGTAAAGCCACCCCGCCACGGCGGCTGTCCCAACCATCGGGATAAACTGGACCAATACCGCCGTTAGCGCTGGCCTAAGCCATCCTTTGACGCTGACGGGAAACGTCAACGCTCGCAGAAAATCCATGCTGTGCCCCTTGATGTTTGCCAAGACCCTAGAGTCTAACGGATACTAGCTATAGTTTACCAAACACAAAAAGGGGGTGCCGATGTCTCCACTGGTGGGCGTGGTGATGGGCAGCGATAGCGACTACCCGACGATGCAAGCAGCGGTTGAGGTTCTGCGCGATTTTCATGTGGCGTACGAAGTGCGGGTTGTATCGGCGCATCGCACACCGCAAGACATGGCCGACTATGGCATGAACGCCCACCTGCGAGGCCTGAAGGTCATCATCGCAGGGGCAGGGGGCGCGGCGCATCTGCCAGGGATGTTGGCGGCCTATTCACCGCTGCCCGTGATTGGCGTTCCAGTCGAGAGCAAAGCATTGAGCGGCCTCGACTCCCTCCTATCGATTGTGCAAATGCCGCGTGGAGTGCCGGTTGCAACGGTCGCGATTGGCAATGCCCAGAATGCCGGTTTGCTGGCGGTTGAGATTATTGCGACCAGCGATCCTGACTTGCGTGATGACCTGATCGCATATAAGAACGACATGGCGGCGGCATCACGCGCCAAAAATGAAAACCTGCCACACGAGTAAAGGCATCAAGCGCGGCCTTTCAACGCGAGTGAGTCAATATGAAGAGCACCCTCGATCTAGACAAGTTGTTCGCACCCTTCCCCATCCTGGAAACGGAGCGTCTGATCCTGCGCGACTTACGACGGTCAGATAGCCCTGCCATGTTTGAAGTGTTTGGCGACGCGCAGGCGATGATCTACTACGGAGCAGATGTCCCACATAAGGCGGAGACGCAAACCCAACAGCTTATTGAAGACTTGCTAGGCTATCATGAACGCCGACAAGGCGTCCGCTGGATCATCACTCTCAAAGCTGAGGGTGACCGATCGATTGGCTCGCTGGGCTTCTACCGTTTTGATGATGCCGCCCGCCGCTGCGAACTGGGTTATGAACTCAATCGCCGCTACTGGCGGAAAGGGATCATGACTGAAGCCTGCTCCCGCATCATCGATTATGGCTTCACAGAGGTCGGCCTCAATCGCGTTGAGGCCGCGACGGATGACGACAACCCTGGCTCGCAGGCGCTGCTGCGTAAATTGGGCTTTCAGTTCGAGGGTTGTTTCCGCCAGCGCATCTTCTACAAAGACAAGTATTGGGATGAAAACTGGTTCGGACTGCTGCATGCGGACTACCTCGCCGCCCATCTCTGAGAATGCGCCGAGGAGTTAGACAAGTCGCCCATTCGACGCTAAAATGATCCGTCACTGGAGCGGTAGCATAGTCCGGCCTAATGCGCGCGCCTGGAGAGCGCGTGAGGGTATCCCCCTCCGTGGGTTCAAATCCCACCCGCTCCGCTAGATACAAGACGACAACAGGTGGGTATCGCTCAGTGATGCCCACCTGTGATTCGATCCCAACTTACTTGTTTTGCTCCTGCTGCCAGGCTCCAACGATCTGCCGCGCCAACGGGCTGCCCTGGTCTGCAAGCCAAGCAAACACCGCGTCGATGTTGCGAGGATGCGCCGTCTGAAGCGAATCGAGCGCTTGGCGCAGCGCCGCCGCATCTGGATTCGCTTGAACAACCTGCTCCTGCAGAACCCTTAGTGCTTGCTGTAGCTCCGGCGGAGCGTCCTCACCGATGCCCAGCCAATCCAATCTATATGCTGAACCAACCTGAGCAACTGCGCCAGAACCGACGGCCACGCCGGACGAATCGGAGATTGATCCAACTGAGATTTTGTCTCCCATAACCGTTTCGCTCTCATCAATCGTCAGGTCTCGCCCGGCGATAGAGATGCTGCCTGCATCCCCCTCTACATGCACGTGGATCCCGTCTGGGACTGCAATGCCCAAGCTCTCAGCCAGTTTACTTGAGAAGAAAGCCCGTGACACAGGCTGGGCCACCGCGCCCAAAAGGGCCGAAATGCCACCACCCAGAATAATCGACCCGACTACGCTGACATCTCCCACACCATAGAGCAGCGCCAATAACGGTCGGAACAGTCGCAGGCTGCTAGGGACGGTCGTAAAACGAATAACAGCGCTGTCCTGGGTCCAACGGACCGTTTCGGTATTGCGATAGCGTTCGATGGTCAGGCTCTGTGCATTGTCGCCTTCCAGAAACACCCCACGCGGAAAGTCCTCAAGCGTTACATCCAGAGCGTTATAGATGCTGCTGCTCTTGCCAATGCAGCTATCTCGATCAAGCAGGCGGATGGATACTTCTTGCAGCACCAACCCAACCCGTTCCATAGCAATCGAGACATCATTCATGCAGGGATAGCCGCGGGAGAGGTCCTCAAGGGGTTCACCTTCGATCAGTAAGGCAAAGTGCGGCTCAACCCAATCGACCGCCTGGACGTCAACGGTTAGCACCAACGGTATGGCAGGCGCATTCTCGCCTGTTTCAGACTCTGGCGTATCCAGGCCTTCAGGGGCTGCCCGTCCGGCAAAAAGGAAAGAGAGCAGAAAGAGACCCCCACCGACCAGAATAGCCACCAACGTCAACAAACCGAGTACAACCGCAACAATCCTTAGCAACAACCGACGATCCTGACCTACCGCATCTTGTCGGAGGCGAATGCCAACCCCAATCACGATCAGCAGACTGATGCCAGCACCAAATGCAATCAGTGCTGTGCGAACCTGGACCAAAGCCATCAAGGCAGAGAAGACACCGAGAAGAATTGCAGCGACTGCAAAACTAGTTTTCTGAGTGGAGCTAAAGGCCATATGCCCTGACTTTCACTTCGATGAGCCTGTTCCTGATGGGCTGATTATACCCCTTGCCACCCCTAACCTTGTTCGGGATCACATGCCTCGCGCAGCTCATCAGCAATCTTCTCTGAGCGTCGCAAGCGCGTTTCGGGCTTCTTGGCGCGGGCGACTCCATAGGCCAGCGTCTTCTGGCGACTGATGGACAGACGTGAGAATTCCTCCATCACATCTGGGTCACGCTGCAAGACCTCAAGTAGCTCGGGCGGCATATCGATACGATCAGGATCGAAGTCCGGCGCTAGCTCGACTGAGACAACCTGGTCAATCTCCAGGCCAGCTTGCTTCAGCCAGGTCAAGCCAAACTTCAGGCAGGTGCTCCCATCGTCGCGAAGATGTAACACACGGCGGAAGTCGTGCCCATCGATCGTTCCTTCGACATGTTTGTGCTCCGCCTTTTCAAGTGCCGCAGCCACGTCATCGGGCAGAGGCACATAATGTTTCATGTAGCCATCCGCAACCGCAGGATCGAAACGAACAT
>JAADYZ010000339.1 GCA_010092775.1 Chloroflexota bacterium | reverse complement strand
GCGCGGCCTGGCGCTGTCAGCAGGCGACCATCGGATCGATATGTGGTATCAGCCACCCAGTTTCCAGGTTGGGATGTGGATCAGCTTGCTCTCGACAGGGCTGGTGCTGATAGGTATCATCGGCCCGACGTTGATCGTTAAGCGACAAGAGGATAAAGCGGATGCTCAAGAATCTGTCGATTGAGCAGTTCTTAGCCACGAGCGACCGGCAAACGGTCTCGCTGGTGATCGGTATGGCGCTTGGGCTCAGCGCGGCGTTGATCGGGGTGCTGCTGGCCTTGCTGGGTCCGCTGTGGGCGGCTGCGATCCTGGTAGCGCTGGTCGGGGGCGTTTGGATGGTAAGCAGCCTGACTAACGCTTTGTATACGGTGATTGCCATCATCTGTTTGCTGCCCTTCGCTACGGTTCCATTCAAGATTGTGCTGACGCCAACCTTGCTCGACATCGCGATGGGTACGGCAGTAGGACTGTACTTGATCCAATGGATGACCGGCGAACGTCGCGAATTGAAGACCACGCCAGTGCATCCATTTGTAGTGGTCTTCGCAGCGCTAACGGTGTTCAGCTTCGTGGCGGGGCTGCGCCATGCCGGGATCAACACCACCATCCTGCGGCGTTTTGCTGAGTTGATCTTAAGTATTGGCTTTGGGCTGATGCTGGTGGACATTTTGCGAGAGGCCAAGCAGATCAAGCACATGGTGCTGGCCATTGCCGCTGGCGGAGTTGCTGCCAGCCTGGTGGGCATCGTCTTGTGGGTGCTGCCAGACGGAACCGCAGCCAACTTTTTGGTCCGTTTGAGCATCATAGGCTACCCGGATGCAGGAGTGATCCAATACATTGAGTCAAATCCGGCGCTATCGGAACGTGCCATCGGCACCTCTGTCAATCCCAACGCGCTCGGCGGTTTGCTGGTGCTGATGGGAGCGCTCATCGCGCCTCATGCCTTCAGTGATCAACCTCTGACGGGGAAGCGTTGGCACGCCCTTGCGGCTCTGGTGCCTGTCTTTGGCTGTTTGGTGCTGACCTTCTCGCGCGGATCGATGCTGTCATTTGTAGTAGCCATCGGGGTAATTGCGCTGCTGCGCTATCCACGCCTCCTGATCTTGGGTGTCGTAGCTGGGGCGGTCTTTATAGTACTGCCCTTCACTCAGGAATACATTGTGCGCTTCATCGAGGGTTTCCAAGGGGCTGACCTGGCCACTCAGATGCGCTTTGGTGAGTATCAGGACGCAATACTTCTGATCACGCGCTATCCGCTGCTCGGCGTTGGTTTTATTGGTGCGCCTGATATTGACATCTACCTGGGTGTGGCCAACGTCTATTTGACGATCGGCTCGAATATGGGCCTGCTGGGTCTTAGCGCCTTCCTGTTGACGATGGGAGCGATCTTTGTGTATGCGTGGCAGGCTCGCCCGCGCGATGGGCGCCCCGATGAGCTAGACCCGATTTGGTTGGGCTTGCTAGCTGGGTTGGTCAGCGTGCTCTTCAACGGCATCTTTGATCACTACTTCTTCAATTTAGAATTCCATTTCGCAGTAACGATCTTCTGGATCTATATCGGTCTGCTGCTGGCGACGTCACGCGTGTTGTTGACCTCTCGATCTGGAGATGAGGCAGCAGAGTCTGTGCAGGCCCAACCGGACAGCGCAGGTGTTATCACATCGGAGAAGTCAATGGCGGTGTGAGGTTGCTCCCTGAGGCAAAATGATCGCTGAAGCCTCTTGCAACTTCTTCACAGGCATGATAGACTGAGGACTCCATCACATCGGGGCGTGGCGCAGTTTGGTAGCGTGCTTGCATGGGGTGCAAGAGGTCGTGGGTTCAAGTCCCGCCGCCCCGACAGAAATGACAAAAACCACCCAGACGGGTGGTTTTCGATCTTAGTGGGGTCCAGTTTAGCTAAGCAGAGATTGCAGCTTCATGGCTAGGGTCAGATCGCCCTCAATGCTTACCTTGCCCTGCATGTAAGCCGACACACCGTTCAATTCGCCTTTGAGAATGGCTTTCATGTCGTCATAGTCGGCACCAAATGTCATGTCTGGCTCTTCGACTTCGCCTTCTTCCAAGGCCATTTCGCCATCCTGCACGGTGACTTTCCACTTGCCGCCACCCTCGCCTTCAATCACAAATTGAATCACAGCGTCGACGCCTTCCCATTCCTCCGGGTCGAAGCGTTCCGACAGCGAATTGAACATCTCCTGTACTTCAGACACGGTGTTTTTGCTCCTTGAGCCGCTATAATCAAATGCACACTGCGTTAAGGCGGACTAAGTATACAGAAACGCTCTGGGTTTTTCCCACTATTGTTTGGATCAGATGAATGCAGCAACCGAGACCGAAGGCGTGGGCGGTGGTTTCACTCGCGTCGCTCTTGGCCGTCATGGCCTGTACTGGCGTTAGTCTACCAGGGCTTCCACAAGCGGAAACCACTCCAATCAGCGACGATAGCGATGACCCTTCTGACCTACCCGAAGACCGTGATCCAGCTACCGACCAGACACCCGCAGAGGGGGCAGAGATGAGTTTTCCGGCTGTTGGGCGGCTCATCGTATTGGGCAGTGATGGCAACCTGACCTTGTTCGAAGGTGGACTGGAGCCACGTGCCATCACCTCGGATGCAGAACGGACTGACGACTTCAGGCGTGTGTATCTCCATCCAACCTGGTCACCCAACGGGTGGCTATCTTATGTGCAGTTGGACCTGCAAGATCAGTCGCAGGCGACGGTCCGGGTGCTGGCAACTCGCCCTGGCAACGAGATGGACCCGGTTCTGCTCTACGAGAGCATGACCAGCCAATACGTTTATGGCTATTGGTCACCTGCTGTCTGTGAGAACGGCGTCAATTGTGGGCGCTTTGCCTATTTGATCAACGATCTGGCGCGTCCGGGCCTCGATTTGCATCTGGCGCAGGTCAATGATGAAGCGGCCGACGACGACATTATTGAGAGCGGCGGTTCGATCTACTATTCGTGGGCGCCATCTGGCGAGGAATTGTTCTGGTTTCGCAACTCTGAGACATTGGCCATCTATGATGTGGCGAGCGACTCCTTGGATGATGATGTAGACGACGACCCTGGACGCTTTCAAGCTCCGGCCTGGTCGCCCCTGGACAACCGTTTGCTGTTCGCGCGAGAGGATGGCGGGATCAACGCGCTGACCATCATTGACGGCGACAGACAGCAGGCCTTGGGTTCGTCAGTTGGTGGCGCAGTATTCTTCAGCTGGTCACCGAATGGCGAGGCGGTGGCCCATGTTCATGGGCAGCCAGGGCAACCCTATTCACCGGTGGTGATCGTGAGTTCTGACGGTGGCGAAGAAACAGTCTACAGCGACCTGAGTGATGTTCTGGCCTTCTTCTGGTCGCCCGATAGCAGTAAGCTGGCAGTCGTCACCGTGGAGCCTTTCGAGGCTCAACCGCAAGCGAACGCCAACGGGCACACACGGCTAATGTCGTACCAAGCGCAGCAGCCCGACTTTGTGCTGGTCTGGTCGGTGATTGAAGTGGAGACTGGAGACATTGCGCGGTTGGCGTCTTTCTTGCCGACCAGCGAGCAGTTCTACATCCTGTCTTTCTTCGATCAATACGCACAGAGCCATCGACTGTGGTCACCAGACAGTCGTTACCTGGTCTATGCAGCGGCTGACCCGGACACGGAAGACGCAGAAATCATGCTGCTGGACACTACGACTCCTGGGGCGAGTCCACTCAGCGTGACCAATGGTGTGCAGGCCATCTTCACCTTTGGTGAGTAGCACATGCACAACAACGATCCCCAGCACAGGTTGCGCGATGGCCTAATCGCGCTGCTGCGTGCGCTGCCAATCCTGGGCAAAATGCTGCGCTTCAGCCTTCACCTCACCCGTCCGCACTTTTCGGCTGGAGTCGTCGGTGTCGTTCTCAACGGTGAGGGGCGTCTTCTGTTAGTGAAGCATGCCTTTCACATCGAGCGACCCTGGGGACTGCCAGGAGGTTGGGTCGATCGAGGTGAAGACCCGGTTGAGAGTTTGCAGCGCGAGTTGATCGAAGAGGTGGGGGTGAAGGTCGATGTCGTTTCGCCCCTGCTGATTCAGCGGGCCCCTGGGCTGGCCCCTCACCTCGATATCGCGTATCTTTGTCGTGCGCGAAACGACGTGGACCAGCTTAGCCTGGAACTGCTAGACTATCGCTGGGTAGAGTTGAGCAAAGAAAAGGAGCTGCCGCCCTTTCATCAGGCGGCGCTGCATGCTGCTACAACGCTGCTGGAAACATACTAGCCATTAGGATTGTCTATGAATTCAACTCAACGTGGACTCAGTGTCCCTGTACTAGAGATTGCTGGCCTCGCCATGATTCTGATTGCTGCTGGACTGCTTCTGCTGCAACTCAGTGGCTTTAGTGCGGAGCGTCAGCGTCTGCCCTCTGGTGTGACTTTAGGCGAGGTATCGGTCGGTGACCTGAGCCGGACGGAAGCACAGGCCCGTGTCGAGCAGATCTACGGTGCGCCGGTCCTCGTCAGCTATCAGGACTCTGAGATTCTTCTTGAGCCCGATGAGGTTGACCTCGTCGTTCGTTCGGACGCCATGCTCGATCGGGCCGACGCGGCGCGCACCGAGGGGACCTTCTGGGGCGGCTTCTGGAACCACTTGTGGGCACGCTCAGAAGAAGCCTACAGTGTTGACGCGGACATTAGCTATTCGGATGATCGTTTGCAGGCCTGGCTGGAAGATGTCGCGGCGCGCTATGACCGTCCGCCGCAACCGGCCACAACTAACGTCAGCACGTTGATGGTCGAAGCGGGTGAACCCGGTTACACGCTTGACATTGAAGCCTCGCTTCCCTTGATCGATGAGGCCCTAAGAGACCCAATTAACCGGCAGGTGACCTTGGTGATCAATCGTCAAGAAGCACCCGACCCAGGGATGGAGGAGCTGCGTGCCCTCGTGCTTGAGTACTTGATCAGCGAGAATTTCAGCCGGGTCGCCACGATCCACGCGATTGACCTTGAGACGGGCGACGAGATGCATTTGAATCTGGACTTCCGAACTGGCAGTCCCGTTGACCCAGGCTGTGACATCGCCTACGCTGGTATGAGCATGATGAAGATCGGTGTGATGGTCGACTTCTTCCGTCTGCTGGATTGGAACCCGACTGAAGGCTCGGACGACTACAAGAACCTGATCGAAACGATGTCGTTGTCTGGCAACGCCTCAGCAAACGTGATGCTCGGCAAAATTGGCTACGGCAGTTCCACCCCAGATGACTTTGGCGCAGCAGAATACCGGCGAGGTGCGGACATCGTGACGCGCAACCTGTGGTCGCTGGGCCTGGAGAATACCTTCATGGCCTCCTTCTACGACGATGAGGAGCTGCCCGAATACTACAGCACGCCAGCTCGCGAAGCAGCGCGGGGCGGGGCGTGCATCAACACCCTGCCCGACCCTTACATGCAGACCACCGCGACGGATATGGCTTCACTGCTCGATATGGTGTATCAATGTGCCACATTCAACGGTGGTGCCTTGATTGCTCGATTCCCGGATGACATAACGCAGGACGACTGCGTCCAGATGATCGGTTTGCTGGAGCAGAACGACGAAGGTGTGCTAATCATGGCGGGTGTGCCGTCCGATGTTGAGGTCGCACACAAGCATGGTTGGATCGCCGACACACACGGTGATGCCGGAATCGTGCGCTCACCGGGTGGTGACTACGTGCTGGTGATGTTCATATGGGGAGATCAGAATTGGCTACCTGCACAAGAGAGCTTCCCCATTATGATGGGCATCTCTGAGATCACCTTCAACTACTTCAATCCAGACCTGATCGACGTACCGCGTCAGGGCTTGCTCGATCTACAAGATGCTCCTGCCCAACCGGTACCAGGGTCCGATGATCCCTAGTGGGACGCAGCCAACTCAATATCCACTTGGGTCACCTCATGGGTGGCCTTTTTATTTGTGATCGTGGGAGCGTTTGAGCAGCCACAGGGTCAGATCGTCGCTTTGAGGCGCACCCGCAACGAAGCTTTCTATGGTACTCAAAATGCGATCGACGGTCTTCTGGGCGGAGTCACGATGCGTGTCGGCCAGCAAGTCCTTGAAGTTCTCCATGCCCCATTCGGTGTAGTCATCTTGCATTGCTTCAGTGACGCCGTCAGTGTAAGCCACCAGGGTATCGCCGGGTTTCATCTCGACTGAATAGGGCTGCAACTCAATGCCTGGCAGAATACCCAGGGCGATCCCGGTAGCGGGTAGATCACGCACCTGTCCGGTCTCTCCGTCGATCAGCAGAGGCGGGTTGTGTCCACCTGAGGCGTAGCTGATCTGGCCGCTGCTGGGGTCCCACACGGCTTAAAAGGCCGTGACAAACAAATCAGCGCGCGAGTCATTGAGCAGCAGGTCATTGACGCGCTGCAAAGTCGCCACCGGATCAACGCGGCTAATGGCAGCAGCGCGAATGTTGGTGCGGCACATCGCCATAAACAGTGAGGCGGGAATGCCCTTGTCGGCGACGTATGCGATGACCAGCCCCCACAGGCCATTGCGCAGCGGGATGAAGTC
>JAADYZ010000338.1 GCA_010092775.1 Chloroflexota bacterium | reverse complement strand
GGTTCGTCTAGCACCAGGCAGTTGGCCCCGCTCAACATGATGCGGCCCATCAGCAGCCGCGAGCGCTGCCCATAACTCAGACTGCTGATGGGGGTGAAGACTTCATCGCCGCTGAACAGCAGATAGTGCAGGAAACTGCGGGCGTCTGTCTCGTTCATTGGGCGGGCACGCAGCACAACACCCAGTGGCGTCTCGTTCGGATCAAGCGAGTCCTGTTCTTGCGGCATATAGCCGATTCGCACGTTGGCCCCCAGCTTGATCTCACCGGCGGCCAATGGCATCCGGTCGCCGTGCGCCACCGCCTCAATGGCCCGCAGCAGAGTGGATTTTCCAGTACCGTTGGCACCGAGCAAGGCAATTCGCTGGCCGTGATAGAGCGTTAAGTCGACGCCTTTGAACAGCCAGGCTCGCCCCGGATAGCGATGTCCTAGCCCATTCAGCGTGATCACCTCGTCGCCACCACGCGGCATCGGGCCAAAGTCGATTTTGAGATGCCATTCATTGCGCGGCTTCTCAACCTGATCATCTGAGTCCAGCATTCTCTCAAGGCGTGTCTTGCGAGCTGTCGCCTTCTGCTGGAGAACTTTGGCCTTGCGGCGCTGGAAATCATGCTTTGAGATACCTTCAAAGCGCTTAGCTTGCTCTTCCGTCCGGCGGATGGCCGCTTCGATGCGGCGGACTTCCTCCTGTTGGTCGGTCCACTGTGCCCACTGTTTCTGACGCTCAAGCTGGCGTGCTGCAACCAAATCGCTGTAGTTGCCTGGATAAACCGTTGCTGTGTGGGTGTGCTGATCGAGGTAGACCGCGCTGGAAATCGTCTGATCGAGAAAGACACGATCATGGCTGACGACCAGGACGGCACCACTGTAGCGGGCAAGGAAATCCTCCAGCCATTCCAAGGCGGTAATGTCAAGGTGGTTGGTTGGCTCGTCGAGCAGCAAGATGTCCGGCTGGGCGATCAGGAGGCGGGCCAGCCCAACCCGCGTTTTCTGCCCGCCACTCAACTGGGCGATTGGCGCTTCCGGATCGATGTGATCCAGATCGAGATGGGCGAGGATTGGTTCAACTCGATTCTCTAAATCATAGCCACCCAGCGCTTCAAAGCGGATCAGGGCCTGATCGTAAGCCGCCAGCACAGCATCCAGGTCGGCGCCGTCCGTCTGGCTCATGGCGAGCTCAAGTTGCCGGAGTTCAATGCGGGCCTCTGCGTAGCCCTCAATGCCAGCCCGCACCGTCGCGCCAACCGTTTGACCGTCTTCCAGTTCAAAGCCTTGCGGCAGGTAGCCGATCGTCAAGCCACTGCCGATGCTGACCTGCCCACCGTCAGGCTGTTCTTCCCCCGCGATGATGCGCAGGAGCGTTGTCTTGCCGCTGCCGTTCGCTCCGATCAGACCGATTCGTTCGCCGGGATTCACAACAAAAGAGACCTCATTCAGGATCAGTTCGGCCCCATAGGATTTTGAGATTTGGATCAATTGCAGCATGATGCGTCCTTTCTAAACCAGCACAACGCAAAAAACCTGCCGACTGAATCGGGCAGGAGAAGGTGGCAATCCACACGACGCTTCCGCCGTGCAGCTATCAAATTGGAATCAGAAAAGCAGTGGGCTAGGCAACAGCCAGGGGAAGATCGTGGGGATTAGTGATGAATCGTACCGGCCACTGAATGGCTCCAGTTTAGGTTTGCACTGGGCCTTAGTATACCATATGCGCACAGCAAGCGGCGCTGATCTGTCGATGTCCTAACAATCGGTGCAGGATGGCAAAACAGCTTGTCACTCGCCAGGGCAGCTTGTACCCTATAGAGGACCAACGTTAGCGTGAGCTGTGGAGTCGCCTGATGGACAGCATCAACCCTGTAGACGTGTACTGGGCCAGCGAAGATCAAACGGTGTTGGCCATCGATGCGCAGTCGGATTTCACTTATCAACAGTTTGTGGACGGCATGCGGCGTGCTTACGATATGATCGATGCCTCGGATCAGCCCATTGATGTCATTATGGATGTGTCGGCGGCAGGGCCTCAGGCGATGAAGTACAAATCAAGCATCTCGCAGAAGGCACGTGAATTCACCTCCTTCAAGCACGAACGCCTGCGCCTGATCGTCTTGGTCTACCCCAACATTGTCGTCTATACGATCGCTGGCATTCTGGCGATGCTCTTCACGCCGGTGCATTTTGTTGGCAGTACCCAGATCGATGACGCAATCCGCATCATCCAGAAACGACGCGCTTCAGCCCGCGACCAGGCCAGCGCCGCCGATTGAGTGCATCACCGATCCACTTGAGTGAATCAGTCGCTGTGGTTGTCGACGGCATCCAGGGCGGGAGGGGTGCCGATGCGTTGCAGCGCCCGCATACTGGCGACCTGCACGTCGGCGTCATGGTCGTGCATCCCCGCAATGAGGGCATCAACGGCCCGTTCATCGCCTAAATCGCCCAGAGCATCGGCAGCCAGCTCGCGCACGGCTTCATCATCATCTTGCAGAATGTCGATCAAGAGGGGAACGAGGTCCGGTAGGGCGCGGTTTCCGTAAGCATGGTGAGCCAACAGCGAGCGGATGGCTGTCCATCGGACGTGCGCTTCATGATCTTGCAGGGTTTGCATCAAGGGGGGGATGACATGCTCCACGTCAATATAGCCCAAGCCCTCAGCAGCAGCAATGCGCACTGCCCGATGATTGTCCTTGAGGGCCTGCACCAATCCGTTGGTCAACTCCGGCTCGGCGTGCATCACGCCGAGCTCGGCCAGCACCTCGGCGGCAGACCAGCGCACAACCACATAGTCATCATGCAAGGCCGTCAGCATCGCGTCAATTACAGCGCTGCCCATATTCGTTAGCGCTCGAACAACGTCGCGGCGTGCTTCCCAGCCTACCAGGCCAGCACTGCGCAGGGCCTCAACAAGGCTGTTGACATCTGTCGGATCATACGGAGGTGAGGTGGTCATGGTGCTACCTATTGGAATAAGTGATTAATCCTATTCTATCGCAAGGTGGGTCCCGCACAACTAACAGAAGCATAACCCTATCGAATTGTTCGTCTAATTCTGACCGAGTCCGCGCCCTCTGTTATAATCAACACGTTGAGAGCGGATACCAAAAGAGGAAGCCCTATGACTGACGAACCGAACGACGCGGAGACCCAGCCCGACGAGACGCCTGAGGAGCAGCCCGCTGAGCCCTCCACCGAGTCATCAGCCAACGGGGCAGAAAATGGTGAGTCCTTCAAGTCACCTCTTGATCTCCCCCCTGCACCAGACCCCCAGGCCACCGAAAATGGCCTGCGCGCCTTTGATGCCCTGCGCCTATGGTTAGAAGATGACGGCTGGTATCCATCCCAGCTAGGAGACCGCAGCATTTTTGGGGTACGTTTTGCCGGGAAGAACGGGGACATGCACTGCTTCGCCCAGATCATCCCTGATCTAGAGCTGTTCCTCTTTTATGTGGTTGCCCCGGTGAAGGTGCCCGAAGAAATCCGTCCGGCGGTCGCGGAGTTCATCACCCGCGCCAACTACGGGATGCGCATCGGGAACTTCGAGATGGACTATCGCGATGGCGAGGTCCGCTACAAGAGCAGCCTGGACTTCGAAGGCGAGATGCTAAGCGATAACTGGATCAAACATGCAGTGTACCCTGCCGCCCAGACGATGGATCGCTATCTGCACGGTTTAATGCGTGTGATTTATGGCGTCATGACCCCCTTCGAGGCCATCGAAGAAATCGAGAACTAGCAGACGTCGATCGATGAGGGTCGGCATATTGGTCTTATCCAAGCCCCTTGCAGGAGCTATGCAGACATGAGCAGTGACGAAACCAAACCCCATGTCTTTGTAAGCTACGACCGCGAAGATCATGATGTGATGCAACTGGTCTGTGTTCGGCTGGCCAGCGCCGGGATCAATACGTGGACTGACGAAAAGCTGGACCCCAGCCTGCCCTCGTGGAAGCGTGAGATTGAACAGGCGATCCGGAACTGCTCGGGGTTGGTCGTGATTATGACGCCCGACTCCAAGGAGTCGCCCTGGGTAGAACGTGAGGTAGATCTCGCGCGCGCTTTCGGCAAGCCGGTATGGCCGCTGCTGGCACGCGGCGAACCAACGGACGCTATACCCCTGTCTCTGATCAACGCCCAACGGCTTGACATCCGCAACACGCACGAAAGCGGCTCGGATATTGAGCGGCTGATTCAGAGCATTCGCTCCTATGGCATCGGTGTGATGGTGTCGCATGAGCAAACGGAAGCGCAGCAGAAGATCGAGACGCCACCGCAGGAGGCGCCCCCTCTGGACGAGCATTCACCGGGGATGATCGCCTTTGAGGCAGTCGGTCGCTGGCTGGAGCAAGACGGTTGGTACCCATCGCGTTTGGGAGAGCGCACCGTTTACACCATGCGCTTCGCTGGCCGCAACGGTGAAATGAACTGCTATGCGCAGGTCATTCCAGAGCTGGAGTTGTTCCTGTTCTACGTCGTGGCGCCGATCAAAGCACAAGAGGAACACCGTCTTGCTATCGCCGAGTTCATTGCGCGGGCCAACTACGGCATGCGCATCGGCAATTTCGAGATGGACTTCAATGATGGCGAGCTGCGCTACAAGACCAGCATCGACTTCGAGGGCGAGACGCTGACGGATAATCTCATCATGCGCGTCGTCTATCCCGGCTGCCAGACGATGGATCGCTATTTACCAGCAATGATGAAGGTTATTTTCGGTGGTGTAAGCCCGCTCGATGCGGTGATGGAAGTAGAGAGTTAAGGCATTTTGGCCAGAAATCTCAACGCAGACCGACCCCGTTTGATCTTCTCAACGGGGTCCTTGCATGTCTACGATACAGCCTTGTGCTTCGAGATGGCGGCTGTCGCAGGTTTTGACGGCATCGAGTTGATGTGCGATCGGCGCTGGACGACCCGCGATGCCGGCTATCTGTTCAATCTGAGCGAGCAAAGCGGCCTGCCCATCTTGGCGGTTCACACGCCCTACTGGCCTAATCTACCTGGCTGGCCCGCTGCTGATGATCCGTTGGGTCGCATTTTCAAGACCATTGAGTTGGCCGAACAGCTCGACGCCGAGACCGTGATCATTCATACACCGCTGACGACAGGCGCCGCTTTCCTGAGCGTTGGTGCGAAACGCTATGCTATTCCGCTGCTGCGCAGCCCGGATCGTCCAGTCAAAGCGTGGTTTGAATCCCCGGAGGGTTTGGCGGCGTTCCAGCGCCAAACAGAGGTCCGCATTGCGGTGGAGAATACCCCGTTGTTCAAGTTTATGGGCCGTGATGTCAACGTGCATCATTGGAATACCTTGGAGGCGTGGGCTACGGTCCACGAGTGGCTGACGATGGACACCACCCACTGGGCTACCTTCGGCGTTGATCCACTGACTGGCTATCGCGCCGCGCAAGGCAAGCTCACTCACATTCACCTGAGCAACTATGCCAAAGGCAAGCAGCACCTGCTGCCCCATATCGGTGAACTTGACCTGGCAGGCCTGCTGCAAACCCTTGCAGGCGATGGCTTTAGAGGTACGGTCTCAGTCGAGCTGTACCCAGAATCCTTAGACTTTACTGACCTGGATGCCGCACGCGCCCACCTACGTGAGAGTGTGGTCTTTTGCCGCGAGCATCTGGGCCAATCCGAGATGATACAAGCATGACAAGCCAAACGCATCAACCCGAACAAGCCCCCTTAACAGAGCCTCCGAGCGACAGCGCTGACGAAGCCGTCCGCCATCAGGGCAGCATAGTGCGCTTCGTGAGCACTATCAGCGATCGATTGGCCCCTCTGGAACTGTGGTTTGTGAATCCGCGCGACATGCAAGGGGTCGGCGAGCGCCTCGCTGCCATGAGCCTGCTTTTCTTCGGGGCCATTGGCACCACCCTAAGCTTTTGTTTGGTGGCCTACTTCTTGGTTTGGTTGTTCTAGGAGCCGGCCAGACCCTTACATCGTCATAAGCAATTCGCCAGACGGTTGCCGCGCGCCCTGCGAGCCATTATACTGGTCGCGCAATGGACGATTTAAACCCTCTCGGCCCTCATTTTAATTCAATCGGAGACAATATGTTCAAGAAACTCGCTCAGCTCAGCTTTATCCTGGTCGCTGCGTTTACCCTGTCGGCTTTCGCCCTGACGCAGCAGGCCGTCGCATCGGTCGGTGTGGCCAGCGATCTGGCCTACGGCGACTTCGAAGGGATGGATTATGGCAGCTTGCCAGCCAACCCTGGTAATGGCGCTCAGGCAAATACCTGGTACACTGCCTCTGGCTCGCCACAGGTCTTCCAGGACCCGGCAGATTTGATCCCTGATGGCGATGCCGCTGTCTTGCTGCAATCTGGCGGCGTGATGGGCATCTTCCAGGATCAAAGCGTCGAGGGACTTTCCGGGGATGAATGGGAAGTCGACTTCAGCTTCGCCTATCAAAGTGCTCCAGCCGGGACGCGGCTGGGTGCCCAGATCGAGTTTCGCGACGGGGAAGACATCTCCGGAACGACAACTTGCCTCATGAACATCTCTGGCACTTCGAGTGGATGGTCAGATTGGTCAGCAAACTTCAGTCGATGTCTTGCGACTGCCAGTGCCAGCTACAGCACCGTGCGTGTATCGATCGGTTGGCTGAACAGCGGCAGCACCGGATTCGGCGGGCTGGATGCCATTAGGCTGACCTTGACTCAGGAAGGTGAGGGCGGCGGTGGCACCGAGGAACCGACCGGCGACATCTGCTTGAGTGCCGAAGAAGCCGAACTGGTCTCCTTGATCAACGCCTACCGCGCTGATAACGGCCTGCCTGCCGCCCCAGTTAGCCTGTCACTGGTGCAGGT
>JAADYZ010000043.1 GCA_010092775.1 Chloroflexota bacterium | reverse complement strand
TCTTGATCTGTATCGTTTGGTACTACAACATCCAGTCCTATCAGCAGCTCAACGCTGGCAAGTTCAAAGTAATACATGATATGGAACAGCGTTTGCCATACCCCTGTTATGATGAAGAGTGGCGTTATCTAGCTGAAGGCAAAGATCCGCGTGTGTACCGACCATTCACCACGATAGAACGCAGAATACCAGTCGTGCTAGCGTTGCCGTACATTGGGCTGTTTATCTACGGTCTTGTGACGTTGATATAATCCTGATGGCAGTATTCACTAAGCAGAAACGCGCATTCGCGAGCAGAGTTCTGTCACTAGCACACATTACCTCCGATCTGGGTCAAAATGCCGCGGGGATTACCCCTGAACAAACGGGCATCTTCGCAGAGAAGCTCACTGACAGGTTGGCGCAGCACCTCACTACGTCCCAAGCTCTAGGGCACCCTGATGAGATTTGCCGTTCTGCGGGCTATGATGTCCTCGGCGAAGCCTTGCGAGATATGGGACTTACCAGCAGCGCCAACCTCTTCGTCGACCTGTGCATCATAGCCTCGCAGCTCTACGAAGAGGAGGCAAGTTTAGGCTCATTGACCATCCTGGCGGAGGCCAGCCCGGTGATAAGCCTCCACGATCCAATCCCGTATGATGATGTACGGGGCGTGCGCAAACTCTTGGAGATTGCACACGGCGATCTCCATCTTCTTGGCAGCAGCACGGAAGTGGCAGGGCTGGGTTATCCACCCGGAGACCATACCGCCTTAACAGTGGAGTTTCTGGGCCATGGGGTGTGGCAGCTTCGCCACCGAGGAAATCTCCTGATGCGTGTCAGCGGCGGTCTGCCTCAATATCCTCATCCCCCACTGGAGGAGCAGAGTTTCAAGAAAGTGGCACGGTATGTATTCACAGATTTGGACCCACACACGCTGAGCCGGCTGTTTAGCTTGATCAACACGGCTGCTCTCACGCATGAACGGGGCACCAATATTCTCATCACCCCAGATGCCGCCCATGAAGTAGTACGCTTGGCCGCCCAATGTACACTCGTCGAGCCGTTCGCGGTCACTGAACAACTGATGTCGGGCATCATCCAAGTGGATGGAACCGTGATTATAAGCCCAGATGGCGTCTGCTACGGTATTGGGGCCATTTTGGATGGCTTGGTCACGGATGAAGGCAACCCAACACGCGGCGGACGGTACAACTCAGCTGTGATGTACTGCGCCAACAGCAGTGCCCCTTGCCTTATCGTCGTCATCTCCCAGGATGGCATGGTCGATCTAATCTCGTCACCCGCCTCATAAAGGAGGACACAATGCCGGATCAACTGTTGAAGTTGCGTATCTTCATTTCATCTCCTGGTGATGTCAACAACGAGCGGATGGTGGCTTTTAAAGTCATTGAGCGTTTGTCTCTTGATCCTGACATCAAACACAGGGCATTCCTTGATATTGTGGCATGGGATAAGGGGGTTCCCGTCGTGATGGAAGCCCCCAGAACCCCGCAAGATGTCATCGAACAGCGGCGTGCTACTGCGCAGGACTGTGATATTGTCGTGGTCATATTCTGGGCACGGATGGGCACGATTATGTCACCCGAACATGTGAAGCCAGAAAATTTTCAGTACGATACGGTGTCAGATGACGACAGAACACGGTATTTCTCTGGCACGGAATGGGAGTACGTGCACGCATCTTTAGCATCCCAGCAGAAGGCACACCCAAAAGTTGTGGTTTATCGTCGCCTGGCAGAACCGCCCGGTATCTCCCTTTTCGCAAGCGACGAGGAGATCCACGAGCGGCGGCTGCAGTTTCGGAGGGTACAGGGGTTCTTCACACAGTTCAGAGATGAGGATGGCGCGATCAGCGGCGGTTACAACATGCACGAAACTCCCGCTGATTTCGAAAAGGTGCTGGAAGCCCACCTGAAAGAACTCATCATGGACATCCTTGAGAATCCGCCGGAAGAGGTGCGTGCCCGGCCTACATCTGGCGACGCTCAGCAGAGCTGGTATGGTTCGCCCTTCCCTGGACTGCGGGCGTTCACTGAGAGAGATGCGCCTATCTTCTTTGGGCGCGGCTATGAAACTGATGAGTTGATTGAAAAGGTGAAGAACAACAGGTTTGTTGTTGTGGTCGGTGCGAGCGGTGCGGGCAAATCATCGTTGGTGCGTGCTGGGCTGCTGCCGAGGCTCCGCGCCAATGCCATCTCCGAAGAGCAGGACGACGGGCGAGATTGGTTCGACCCTGATAAGCACTGGTTTGTCGCCAGCAAAGACTGGACGATTGTTAAGATGAAGCCCGGTGAAATAGAGAAAACCGAAGATCCTTTCGATGCGCTCTATGAGGCGCTTGTTCGGGCATTTGACGATCAGCCCATGGTCCTCGGCGGTCGTGACACCTTCACGGAGCGGTTAGCACAGCCTGTGCGGGAGATCGTTGCGCTGAGCAGGCCTGACAGTCTAGAGAGCATCAGCGATGAGGATCGAATTGAACGGCGCGAGCAAGTCATCATTCATCTGCGTGAGGAACTCGCACAATTGGCCGCGAGTCTGCTGCCTGAGGACAAGCCATGGGCCGAGGTGCTCATCCTGATTGACCAGTTTGAGGAGCTTTTCACGCTGGTCAACCCGGTTTCTAGGCGAGAGTTCATCACCCTGATTGAACAAGCAGCCTCCTCTGACAGGCTCCGGATCGTCGCTACACTTCGCGCAGATTTCTACCATTACTGTGTGGAATACGAGAGTTTGGCCCAGCTTCTTCGTAAAGGCTCATTTACGCTGGCTGCACCGGGGCCAGGTGCGCTGCTGGAGATGATCCGCAAACCCGCCCGGATCGCTGAGCTGACCTTTTCTCCAAATGATTTACCTGAGTCAATTTTGATCGACACTGGGGAGGATGTCGGCGCTCTACCTCTGATGGCCTACTTGCTGGATGAGCTTTATGAACGGTGCAAAGACACCGGCATACTCTCTCGCGAAGTCTACGACGATCTGGGGCAAGTGCAGGGGGCGATCGGTAAACGCGCAGAAGAGGCCATCAGTGAGTTGGAGACAGAAAGCCCAACGATCGTGGAGGCACTGCCTGACGTTTTCAAGGAGCTGCTTGAGGTCGATGAGCGTAACGTGCCCACCCGAAAGCGCGCTCGGATGGAGCAGTTGAATCGGTCACCGGAGGCGGCAGAACTTGTTGAAGCGCTGACCAACGCACGGCTTCTCGTCAAGGATTTGCAGCGGGAAGTCGACCCCGAGACGGGTAATACCGTTGATACGGAGATCGTGGAGGTGGCGCATGAGGCACTGCTGCGGCAGTGGAAGCGCCTGACGGATTGGATTGAACTCCGCCAAGACGATTTCCGGCTGCGCCGCCAGGTGGAAAACGCGGCTGAGGCATGGGCCGTCAGCGGGAAAGACCCACGGGCCATGTGGACACACGAACAGCTTGTACCCTTCTACGGGGCCATGGAACGGTTTGGAGACTCCATAGATCATTATGACTCACCGATGTCCGAGTTCATTGAATATGAGGGCGATCGTATCCTCAGAGAGCTTAACGATGACCACACAAACCACATGCGCCGTGCCGAGATCGGTGACCGACTGTGGGAGCTAGGAGACACACGCTTTGGAGTCGGTGTGGATGAATACAAGATCCCCGAGATCGATTGGTGCCCAACGCCAGTGCCAGCTGGTCGTGTGACGCTTGAAGATGTGGACGGCGAGTTTGAAGTGCAGCCATTCTACATCGCTCGCTACCCGATCACCTATACGCAGTTCCAGGCCTTTGTGGATGCAGGTCGGGATGGTTTTATGAATCCCGCGTATTGGGAAGGCTTTGAGGACATCATGCCATGGGACCATAAGTCAGTGAACCAGACCCCAGCCAATGGCAATCGGCCCGCAGAGTGGGTTTCGTGGTTTCAGGCGATAGCGTTCTGCCGGTGGCTCAGCGAGCATCTCGGGTATGAAGTGCGCCTTCCCACGGAGTGGGAATGGCAGCAGGCTGCCACAGGCGGCAATGCAGACTACCTCTACCCATGGGGGCCGGACTGGGACCCGAACCGTACCAACTCCAAGGAAGCCCCCACAGGGCGATTGGTCGCGGTCGGATTGTATCCGGCGGGAGCATCGCCCTGTGGGGCACTCGACATGAGCGGCAACGTCTATGAATGGTGCATGAACGAGTTCGACAACCCGCACAATGTCGGCCTCACCGGCAATGCACCGCGCACTACTCGTGGTGGAGCCTGGTATGCGCTCGGTGGTGCTGTTCCTGCGGAAGTTGTGCGGGCCACTGCACGGCTCAGCGATGAACCGGACAGTCCTCAACGCCAAAAAGCCCGCGTTGGGTTCCGTCTGGTGACTGACGTGAATCCGTTCGAGGGTTAAATGGAAGGCGTCGTTAGCATCCCAAAGGTTGAACTGCACTGCCATCTGATTGGTACCATTTCACCACGGTTGCTGCGCACCTTACAAATCGAGGGGTACGATGTGCTCGTTGAGCCAGACGACTTGGCAAGGACACTGCCCATCCGTACCTCTCGAGACTTCACGCGCTGGCTGGATGTGATGAAACCGTATCAGTCGGCCTCATACAAGCACTATATACCAATCCTTCGTGCTCATCTGGCGCATCTTGCCAGACAGAAGGTTATCTACACAGAGCTGATGGTATCTCCACTGATGCTCCCCAAGGACAGACCTGCACAACACAATGCACTCAGGCAGCTGCGGGCAGTCTGTGAAGAAAGCACCGTCGAGACGGCCTTACTGATGGTGCTGCCCCGCAGCTTAGCCAAACACAAAGCCATTGCGGATATGCATCAATTCCTGGAGATGTGGCAGCATAAACTCATCGCCGGAGTCGCTGTGGTGGGGTTGGAGACCGGTGCTCCACTAGATAATCTGCTGGGGGCACTGCGGATGGCACAGGCTGCCGGTATGGGCATAGAGATCCATGCTGGCGAGCACGGCCACACTGATGCAGTGCATGAAGCGATCTTCAAAGGTGGAGCCGCACGCATTGGTCACGGCTTGGCAGCGTTCAACGATCCCTCACTCCTGAGCGTAATCGCGGAGCGCGGCATTCATCTCGAATTCTGCTTGACGAGCAATATCAAGACACAGGCCATCAGTGAGCTGAGTGATCATCCAATCACAAGAGCAGCAGAACTGGGCTTAAGTTTTTCGCTAAACACCGATGATCCGGGGGCATTCGAGTGCAACCTATCGGACGAGTTCCGTCTCGCGGAGGAACTATTTGGGTTTGATCACGCCACATTCAATGCTATCTATGCCCAGGCTTGGAATGCCAGATTCAGCCCGTAAACGATAACACCATTGTCACTCTGGGTACATATGCACTATGAAGGGAGGAGTCTAGAGAGACAGTCCTATCTTGGCGTAAAGAAATATATCACCCCCAGCGCTGTGTTTGATAGTCGCAGTAGAATGCATGAACATGGCACCAAAGTTGTCGCTCCCGCGGCGGACCGAGGAAGGCATTTTGCATGGAATGCTTCCATGGAGTGCAGCCTTAAATGTAGTGATGTCTGTCACAGTCTCAACTGACAATCATCTATGTAACAGTTTTTTGTTTGACTGCTAACAATAGAGAAGTGTATTATGCAAGTCAATTCTACAGTCATTAAGATAGATGGACACCTCAGTGCTCAAAACCCGTGAATGGCGACGCAAGCTCGCGACTATTCCTATACTGTTCCCAAACTACGCTGCCATCAAGCGTTTACTGTCATATCCCGCGAATACGGGAGAGCGCGGCCTAAAGCACCTTGTATACATTATCAGGCAAACTATACGTAGACCATTTCGAACCATTCCTCGATTGGAGCAAAGTAAAGTCGCACTAGAGTGTGTCTGCAAACTATAGGGACATCACGATAGATGCCAATAACACGGTCGCAAGATAGGTTGAGGCGCGTTTGTCATAGCGTGTTGCGACTGC
>JAADYZ010000042.1 GCA_010092775.1 Chloroflexota bacterium | reverse complement strand
ACTCCTTGATCGACCGTCGACCAGAGCAGCAGATGCTACCCTATTGCGGTGCCAAGGATATCAAGCTGCTGACCTATGGCACATTGGCTGGGGGCTTGCTAAGCGATCGCTATCTTGGCCAGCCTGAACCGGGCCTCCAGAAGCTGCGTGAGACCGTTAGCCTGCGCAAGTACAAGCAGATGATCGATGCTTGGGGCGGCTGGGAGCTTTTTCAGCGCCTGCTGCGCAGCCTGCGCACTATTGCCGATAAGCATGATGTAGATATTGCACAGGTCGCGATCCGAGCCATCATGGACCAACCTGGCGTTGGCGGCGTGATCGTGGGTGCCCGTCTAGGCATCTCGGACAACCGTGAGGTCAACAAGCGTGTCTTCGGCTTCCAACTCGATGAAACTGACCTCGCCCAGATCGACGAGGTGACCGCAGATGCCAACGACTTATTCAAGCGGATTGGGGATTGTGGTGACGAATATCGGCGCCATTGGTAAGGGCGCGGACGGATGCCCTGCGTTGCCAAGCCTGTCGTTCGCGCTATCATAAGTGGCTGCGGGTGCGCATCTTTGGCCCCGCCTTAGCGCACGAGGAGATCGCAGCATGAACGCCGACATCCCCACTCAACCCGACCGCCTGCACTATCGCCTGGAGTACTTCTATCAACTGTCGATTGGCTTTGCTGGCCTGGATGCGGTTGGCCCCACCGCAGAGGGGTTACTGCTTGTCACGAGTTTTGAAGACGGCAAGGTGGAGGGCCCCAAGCTTAAGGGGCGGGTGAGCGCCATCAGCGGAGATTGGTTTCGCATTCTTAGGGATGGCCTTAGCCGCATTGAGGGCCGAGCGACGATCGAAACCGAGGATCAGGCATTGATTTACCTCGAAGCGCACGGTCTCGCAGACTTGGGAGAGGGGGCCTTTCCCAAAGCCCTGGCGGGTGACCTGCCGGAACAGGTGAAGCTGCGCTTATCCTTACATATTGAAAGTTACCACCCGGACTATCTGTGGCACAATCGGGCCTTTTGCATCGGCATCGGCGAGGCAGACCTGAGCGCGCACACCCTCAAGATCGACGTGTACGGGTTGAGCTAATCACGCAGGTAGGGCCACCCGCGCCCGTTTGATCAGGTCCTGCGCGTCACCGAGTACGGTGACCACCTCAACCCCACCTGACCGCGTGCCTAGCATACGGATCAATCGAAGCAGCAACGGTCGAGCCGCTGGAACAACAGCCACCTTGGGTGAAGCCGTCTGCGGATAATCACGCAGCATTTGCGAGAGCTGTGGCAGGTACAGCACCACATCGCGTGGAACGTCATCCGCTTTGCTGAAATCCCAGATGCTAAATACCGTCTGTTCAGCCCGCTTGTACAGCAGCTCCGCTGTAGCGTCGGCCAATTGAATGTCTTCCCAGTTCCAAGTGCCTTCAATAGTCCACAAAAGAATGTCGCGTTCTGCATTGGCCCAACTGACTCGAATGGCCATAGTTGACCCCTCCAACATAAATCCTGTTTATCGTGACTTAAGTCTAGAGCCTCTGTGACGCGGCGCAAGTGATTGGTTTCACAATAACAGCACTGTAAGGAAATTCGTAAATAAACGTGACGGTCATCGGGCTAATGCTGCACTGTCGGCCTATTGCGATAGAAATGACGCGCGTGCTTGCTCCAATGCGGAGTACGCTTCAGCCTCAGTCTCGACCACGTCAAACCCGCCAACCCAGCGCGATAGAATGCCCAGCAATTGACGCACCAAACGCGGCGTCTGCTCGGACACAATAACAGCGCGATAGGTGATTGGGTGGGGGTAGTCACGCATCAGCTTGGCAATCTCAGGATAGTAGGAGATGGTGTTAGTTGGAATCTTCCCGATCGGGCGCAGGTCCCACACGATGAAAATCGGCGGAATCAGGTCCGCAAACAAACGCTGCGTCTCTTGATGGCCGGCCTGAATATCTTCCCAGCCGACTTCGTCCTTAAAGTCCCAGCGGATCACATTGGGGATCGTCTTATCCCAACGGACAAGAATAGGCATAAGCAGGCCTCAACGATACGAAGTGGATTTCCAACAAGCAAAGCTTATCATATCGGGCCTGTTGCAAGGATGCAATCTAGCCGGTGCGTTCAATATCCGCGCGATAGATCAACCCGACTCGCGGCGCTGCCGGTGCGACTCAGTGTGTTGAGCAGGTCGGCCAGATGCGCCATGCGTAAGCGGTCCGTGTCCATGCTGGAGCCACCCCGATGGGGATTCATCACGATGTTGTCCAGGTTGTGGAATGGGGCTGTACTGGGTAGAGTGGCGCCTCGTGCCGCCTCATCTGGTGGGTAGTTGTACCAGACATCGATTCCAGCACCGTAGATCTGCCCTGTCGCAAGGGCGTCGTGAAGGGCCTGCTCATCGATGATAGGGCCGCGCCCAATGTTGATCACGATGGCGTCTTGAGGCAGCAAGGCCAGCTCCTCCGCAGCAATCAGGCCTTCCGTCAGCGGCGTCAGCGGCAGCGTGACAATCAAGGCCTGTGCCTGCGGCAGGAGGTCGTGGAGGCTGTCGGCAGGGTATTGATCGATCCCCCCGACCTGCGTCGCCTCACTGAGCGATCGTCGGGTGACCATCACGCGCATGTCGAGCGCTTGCAAGAGGGCGGCCACGCGCTGCCCAATCGCGCCGAAGCCAAGGATCAGTGCGGTCTTTCCGGCCAGCAAGACCCCTTTGTCAGGATGTTCGGGGCCGACATAGCGGATCGTCCAATCACCCTGACGCAAGTTGCGGTCCGCAGGGATGATGCGTTTGGCGGCGGCCATCAGCAGCATCAGGACGGTCTCGGCAACCGGCACGGCGTTGTGGTGCAGATTGTACACCGCGATGTGGGGATAGCCCTGCATCAGATCGCGCGTGCCGGTGGGCAGACCCGCCCAGGGAATAATCAGGCTGTGCAGGTTCGGGCTGATCTCAAGCTGTTCAGGCCTTGGTCGACCGTTGATCAAGATGTGATAGTTGGCCCCGTCTGGGATGCTGCTCCCGACGGTCAAACTGATCGTTGGATCGAGCTGGGCGCGCAAGAGCGACAGAACGGTATCTGAATAGTCGTAGGCAAGATGGGCTGATAGGGGCATAGACACAACTCGCTGGTTGGTTGATTAGATTCTGTTTGGAGCGTACCGTGTTCGGGTTCTGCAAAGCCAATGATCTGAGCTTTGCACCGATTCCGGCCCGATTTACGTAGGAATCAATACATTAGCAGCGACCTGAACGCAGCCTTCGCCAGTGCGCCTTGTTCAGATTTGTACAGGTTATTGGTGAAAATCTGGACAAAACGACCCTAATTGTGTGCAATACCTTGACAAAAGGTGTGCATGGGCGTATACTCCTTTTCATAACGCGATTAGGAAACGAGTGAGGATCATGAAACGCATTAAAGGTGAAATCACAGTGGATGCCCCGCTCGGCGTAGTCGAAGCGGTAGGACGAGATGCCAAGACTTGGCCAGAGTGGAATACTGCTTTGAAGCGTGTTGTCGCCAGCGACGACTTTCCTCAAGAGGGCAGCACCGTCGAGATGAGCTACGAGCTCTCCGGCTTCAAGCTGACCCTCCCGATGGTGGCCACGGCCTATGCACCGGGCGACAAGATGGAGCTGAGCTTTGAGACCAGCTTCGTCTCTGGCAAGAACATCTGGCAGTACGGCCCGCGTGAGGACGGCATGACCGACCTGGCCTGTGTCTTGGAGTATGAAATCCCAGGCGGCCAGATTGGTGAGATGATCTACAAGGGCATCATCGAGCGTATGTTGGCGGATACCCTGGCGGATATGCTGGAAAACCTGGCCGACGTGGCCGAACAGAGGGCTGCCGAGCGCGTCGCCGCCTAACCCATACCTTTGCTTAACCCCCGTTTTTTGGGCTCTGTTGGTAGCGCTTTAGTGGAATGATTGACCTCTTTATTGGTAGCTAGATCGAGAATGACAGCCCGCCTTCTCTGATGGCGGGCTTTTCTGTTCCCCAGCGCCCGATTCGCAACGCCCTTCCTCTTCATACCACAGTACCATTTCCTTCACGAAATTTTCATGTCATAATGGAGTTGAGTTGATAACGTATTTATCGGCCCTGAATTGTAAGCAAGGACCATGACCATGACTGACACACATGTATTAGTGGTAGACGATCAAGCCAATGTGCGGCAGCTGCTGTTAGATGCACTTGAACAGCTTGAGGTGCCCTCCGAGTCTGCTGCTAATGGGTTGGTGGCCCTCCAACGGATTCAAGATGCTCCACCCAAGGCCATCATCCTCGATCTGATGATGCCTGAGATGGATGGCTTCTCGCTGATCACCCGCTTGCAAGGCGACCGCCGCCTGCGCCACATCCCAATCATTGTGATGTCGGCGGCCTTCGCTGGCGACCCGGATCGCTATTACTTCTTGCCCGGCGTGGTGGCGGTGATGAACAAAACAGACTTCAGCATTAGCACCTTCCGCGAACTGCTGCTCAAAGCTGGCATTGTCACCGGCATCCAGAGCGCAGTCTAAGTTCGGCGCACGCACACCTTGTAGGTGAGGAACCTGGTATCGGTAGTGGCATAACGTGGTTTATTGGAATGCAGCAGGGCGATCTCGTGGTGGGGTCGCCCTGCTGGCGTCAGGCGCTTGCATCCTCGGACCACTCCACCGCTCCTAGCAGCGAGCGATCAAAATCAGCCAGATCGGCTGTGGAGGGGAAGGCTTCCAGGGCCTCACGGACGCGTGTGACGTCAGCGCGCAGCCTGGACACATTGACCCCCTGACAGCGATCGGGCAAGATGTTTAGCCATTGCACACTGCGCAGCAGCATCTTCAGGGCGCCATTGCGATTACCCCGTTCGATCTGATAGTAGGCCACTCCGACCTGCAAGATCGCACGGTACAGGTCGCGTACCGGACCCTCTTCCTCCATCCATTGGGCCTCAAACAGGTCGTGCTGCTGATAGTACTCACCGGCGTTGAACATCGCGATCGCGTCGCGGGCACGTTGGGGCAGCGCTTCTCCGCATTGATCTTCCAGTCGCGCCTGTACATCCTGATTAAGCACCCGAGCGTGCTCGCTCAGCCACTCAGCCAAAGCGCTCTCGATTTGCGCGATCGGTAGTGCAGTATCGGCGCCATATTTGCGGCTGGCCTCGCGCTGCTTGTGGTCATCTGAGACGAGCGCAATCGGAATACGTCGGGTAGCGGGACTGGATTTCGGTATACTGGTCCAGCGCTGCCATTCGGAGCGTTGGCCGTCTACCACGATGGCGGCGGCGTGGTCGTCGGTCAGTCGGGTGCCATAGCTATCCAATGAGTCATAGGCCACCAGGGCCATGTCGAGCGATGCGACGGCACGCGCCAGTTGATCAAGCCAGCTTGGGTTGCCGGAAACGATGATTCTTGGTTGTGTCATGGGGAGATTGTACTCACCACCTGGCGCTTGTGCAGTCCCATGAAACAGATTATGCTCATAGAGCAATACATTTTGCTTTATGGGCTTCAGCAGAGGAAACAGTTGTATGGCCGACTACGTATTGATAGTAGACGATGATGAGAACGTCCGGCGATTGCTCGTAGATATGCTCAATCGGATGGACATTGATAGCAAAGAAGCGGAGAACGGGGCAGTCGCCTTCGATGCCATTTCCGCCGACATGCCCAAGGTAGTGATCTTGGATTTGATGATGCCGGTGATGGATGGCTTCAGCCTGCTGACCCGTTTGCAAGGGCAGTCAGCCTATCGCAAGCTGCCGGTGGTGCTGCTTTCAGCAATCGCCGACAATGCCAAGCACATGCAGAACCTGCCCGGTGTGATCGCAGTACTGCGCAAAGGGCGCTTCGAGGCGAGCGAACTCGCCGATCTGATCCAGCCTTACTTCGAGGCTGCGGAGGATAGCACCTAGCCTGTGCTATACTGTGCGTTATGATGATGAGCGACAGTCCACAAACCCTGCTGCCTATTCTCCAGCACGTCTTTCCCGATCGCACCGATCTGCGAGTTGGAGCGCTGCGCCCACTGGAAAGCCGACGAGAGCAGGTCAACGCCTTTTTCATTGAGTGGCAGGCGGAAGGTCAGCAGCAGAGCGCGGCCTTGGTCTTGCGACGCTATCCCGCGCCGATCTCCCCCAGCGGAATCAGCAACGGTGTGGATCGAGCGGCCCGCGCGGCGGCAGTGCTCAAATGGCTTAGTGGGCATGATTTTCCCACACCGCAGGTTTACGGGGCAGGCCGCGATAGCCAGGGCGATTGGCTGCTGGTATCCGCGTTGGGTGGTACCAACTGGTGGCTGCCGCTTGGCCTGGTTGATTTTGACCGGGTGCTGCCGGGGCTGACCGCTCAATACGTACATCTCTTGGTGCGCTTGCACAGCCTCGATCTAAGCGATGGGCCATCAGGCGATCTGGTTCCGACGGTTACGGCACGGGGCATGCTCGACCAGATGGCCCAGCATCTCAAACGCTCGATCGACCCGGACGTGCACAACGGTCTGGAGCGGATGGGCGACCTGCTCACGTTGATCGAGGAGCGGCCAGCGCGTTTGGTTCACCTGGATTGGGGCCTGGAAAACCTGCGCGTCAATAAACAGGGTGAGATCTGTGCCTGGGTCGACTGGGATGATGCCGTCTATGGCGATCCACGCTGGGATTTAGGTGCCCTGGTAAACTCCTTGGGGCAGTACCAGATGCGCGACCTGGCCAAACGAGCCGTCCGTAGCTACCACACGGAGTCGGTGCGACCGGCCAAGCACATTTCAGTTTGGGCCGCCCTGGTCGCTGTGCTGCGCTGGATGCACGCGGCCTGGCTGCTGGTCCAGATTAAGCTCAACACAGCCCAACCATACCCCGACATGGAGCGCTTTGTGAACGCTTACGACAGTCATAAGGCCTGGGCCTATGAACTGCTGGAAGACGCCGAAAATGACCCGGATGGATTTGCCTGATGCCTAGGATGAGTTTGCCCATGAAGCGCTATATTATCCTGCCTTTGATCATTCTCGCTGCGGCCCTGACCGTTGGCTGCACCGAGACCTTCGTCAATAATGTCGAGTCTTTTAACGAACGCGCCACCCAGATCGCTAGTGGTGGCGGCGTAGCACCTAACCCCGGTGATGCTCAGACCGACCCCGGATCGGGCGGCGGTGATGCCGCCGACCAGCCTGCCGAGAACATCGAGAATCTGCGCGATCTGACCGGCGACCCCAGCTTGCTCCTGGTAACCGCCTGGGGCCAAACTACCTCTTTGCCGACGGGAAGTACCTTCACCATCCGTGCCACGGAAGCGCAAGTCGCCACGTATATCGTTTCCCGTTTACAACAAGGCGGATTCCAGAATACCATTCTGGGCGGTGTCGCTTCGATTGGCCTCGGACAAATCCGCTTAGACCTGCGGGTGCAAGGCGATGAGCGTGCAGGCACGGTCATTGTCACATTCCAGCCGACGCTGACGCCGGGCGGGGTGGTTCAATTGAATCCGCGTGGAAGCGATCTGGGCGATCTCAACGTACCCAGCGACTTGCTCCCCGGCATCGGGGATGCGGTTCTGGGCGCGCTGACTGGAGCCGTCTCCCCCAGCCAGGTGCGGGTCAATCTCACCGCTGTCTCGCTGGACAATCAACGGTTGGAAGTCAGCGGCTCTGTGCGCTGATCCCAGTCAGGTGACGCAATTCGCCTGTCGATGTACAATAGCAGCGTAGACCTTTTCAGACTCAGTGAGGAAGCCTGATCCATGGCCGAGGCCCGCGATTTTAGCGACTACATACTCGACGACCTCCCCTACGACATCCACGAGACTCCGACGACAATCGCTGCGCTCATCTTTGCGCTGCCACCGGCGCGTCGCACGGCTGGCGACACGCAGATGCCGCCTATCGATGAGCCGGTTGTGGAGAGCCAGACGATAGACCCCGAGCTTGCTGAGGCCATCCCGCATTTTGAAGAGGAGTACGAAGAGCCGGAACCGGAAGTCCAACCGGTCGAGGAAATCATCGTCGAAGCGCCGCCGGTTACGACGATCCAGCCCAAAGAGGAAGATAGCCCTCCGGTGACCGTTGCCGTTACCGAAGAGGATAAAGCTTCCGTCAAGACGCGCCGCTCCCAGTCGGATCCGGCCCCCTCGTCGCAGGCAACCTCAGATACGGGCTCTTTCCCCAGCGCCTTTGATGACTTTGGCACGGACGAAAAGCGCGCCATCGAAGGGATCGCCGCATTGCTCGACATCACACCGCGTATGCCGGGCGAAACAGTGGACCAAATTGCAGAGCGCATGGCCGAATGGGGCCTCCAACAAGGCCCTGAAGTGGACCGTAATGCCCTGATCCATGCCACCAAAGCGATGCTCATTGCCCAGGATGAAGGGACCAGCGGATATGCTGGTCTGACCCGCGCGGGAGTGCTCGCTCTCGCAGAGTTTCATAAAGCCCAGAAGGGCTAGCCCCCCGGCGTGCCCGGCTCGCGCCGATTAGGATGGACACGGCTCTCAGCGCTGTCAGTCGTGGCAGTGCTGGTTTCGGCCTGTCAGGCTGACATTCAAACGCCTCCGCCCCTGCCGACCTCTCTCCAATTTCAGCCGACCGCTACCAGCACCCTGCCTGCGGTCGATACCCCAGCCCCGCAGGACATCCCGATCATTCCCGTTGAACAGGCCGAGAGCGCCGCGCCTCAGCCACAGGTGACGCTGCCACCCGCTCTTGTTCTGCCCGATGCCAGTGGGGCCACGATTGCCTGCCCGGCCAATACAGGCCGCTGGCCCCTGGTTAGCAGTTTGAGCTTCGGCGATGCCTTTGGCGCGGTCAGCCGCATGGAGGTGGTGCAGGATTGGATTTACCTCTTGATTGATGGAGGCCTGTATCGGGTCGATCATCGAGATGTCGATGCGGCCCCGGTTGACCTGGCAAGCCTAGCCCTTGAGCCGGTGCTCATGCCGGGTGAGGCCGTCGACGGTCTGCCCGTGCAAGAGCTTAGCGATCTCAGTGTTGGCGGCGATGGCGTGACGCTCCATCTCTTAGACAAGGCTGGGCATGTCTTCAGCCTGGAGGGTGTCACGCTGGATGGTCGCATCGCCTATCGGGCCTTGCCATCCTTCAGCGCGAACGACGTGTTTGATCCGCAGATGATGGCCCTGACCATCGACCCGCTGGGACGGGTGCTGCTGCTCGATTCGGCTCGCGCCTTGCTCTGGACACCTCAACCGCCAGACGAGGACGATGGCCGCGTTTCGATCTCATTGGAGCAGATCGGAGGGTCACAAGCGCTCCTGGATGGTGTTGACCTCACCGCGATTGGCGGGACAGTCTACACCTTGCAGCAGAATGGCTCAATCCGTACCGTGATCAACACAGTCGGATCATCCCCCTGGCGCGCGGCGAACGATCTGGAGTTGGGGCTATCCTTGCGTACTTCGACTCACCTCGGGCCGGAGATGCTGGTGCTGGTCGACGGTCTCCGCCGTGAGGTGCTCACCATTGTCCCGGCTGCTGACAGCCCCAACGCAGGGCAAGTGATTACTCGCCACCGCTTTGCCTTTGCCGATTTGGGCCTCCTGCGCGATGCCGTCTTCGCCCATGGGCGGCTGTATGCGGTCGCTGATACCGATCTATTGATCTTCCCTGGTCCAGCAGAAAGCCAGGGCGATAGCTGTCAGGCGGCGCAGGCCGCCGGATTCGCGCCGCCTGAGCTTTATGGCCGCGACATCCTGACCCTCACCGAAAACTGGGTTTTTCCGATCAGCGACGCCAGTTTGCCCGAATGGCCACGCCTCTATCCGGGGGCGCGCCGCTTGTATCGCAGCGGGGTGCATCGCGGGCTGGACATTTACCGTGTCAATGCGCCGGTCGGTTTTTCGATTGGCTATCCGATCGCCGCGCTGGCCCCCGGTGAGGTCACCAGCAGCACGCTGCTCTACAACCCCATGACCGAAGATGAGTGGGACGAGCGCACCGAAAACGCCGAATTGGCCGGACAGACGTCTGCGGAGTCCTATCAGCGCTTTTCGGGTCGCCGGGTGGTGATCAATCATGGGGCTGGTT
>JAADYZ010000041.1 GCA_010092775.1 Chloroflexota bacterium | reverse complement strand
TCGGAGACAGCGTGTCAGAGGAAAATATCAATCAGCTACTGAAGCATCTTGATTCGGATGATCTCGCTACTCGTTATAAAGCGGCGTTTGAGTTGATGAAGCAGAACCGCAGTGAGG
Organism: Chloroflexota bacterium; assembly: GCA_010092775.1. Lineage (GTDB taxonomy): Bacteria > Chloroflexota > Anaerolineae > Aggregatilineales > UBA3940 > TC-71. The sequence continues at coordinate 2,450 of JAADYZ010000041.1, read as the reverse complement.
GCATTCCTGTTATCGTTGATTACATCAATCAACGTCACTTCCAGTATCTAGACAGCTACACGGTCGTAGATCAACTTGCGAACGTGCAAGATGAACGTGTGACGGAAGCGCTCATCGGAATGCTTGATATGCCAGCACACGTTGTCGGGAATGCTCTGAATTCATTGCTGGCAATAGGAAGTGAGCGTAGTGTTGATGCCGTGTTCACCATGCTGATGACTCCTAGCCCTTGGTTTGGGTGGGGAACTGCACAGCTCATCGCCGATTATGGTGAGCGATATCTTGAACGGCTGCTTGAGACGAGGCAACACGAGAATCCTCTAATGCGTGCTCGCTCCATCGCTGCACTTTCGTTCTTGGCTCGATCACTGGAAAATCCTGTTGTTGCCGAAAGTGCGCTGATTGATGCCTTGAAGGATCAGGATAGAAACGTGCGTGAGCGAGCTGCCCAGGGGTTAGCACAACTGTCTTCAAATTCGGCTCATGCCGCCTTGCAACATGTACTCACTGATGATGATGTAGAGGTCAGTCAGTGGGCAGCCGAAGGACTGTACAAAGCTGGCTTGGAGGTTGAGAAAGCACTGTCTCTTCTCATGGAAACGCTAAAACATCGGGATTGGCTCATACAACGAAACGCGGTTTGGGCACTAAAACGTATTGCAGATAAGCGATCTGTTTCATCCTTGATCCATACGCTGCAATATGCTGAACATCGTGCTATTCGAGCGTATGCAGCAGAAGCATTGGCAGACATAGGTGATAAGAGTTGCATCGACGCAGTGCAGAGTGCTCTCGAAGACCAAGATGAATTGGTGCGGGCCGCTTGCGTGAAAGCATTGGCACAATTGGTTGGATACGATGCAATGTCGCAAATCGCTGCGCTTCGTGCTGACAAGTCTGTTGCTGTTCAACAGGCTGTCATTGAAGTTTGGGAACAATACGGGTTTCAGCCGGATAACCTTTAGCCTTTCGGTAGACAGATAATCCCCTGATTCAACCCACCCGTAATCAATCGCGTCCAGGCATCGGCATCCAGATCAATTGTCAAGAGCGTCACATCGCCGCCCGCGCGTGTCGGACGTACCAGCATCGCGCTCTGTCTGACCTGAGTGCCGATCATCTGATGCACACGATTCGAGAGCGACTGCGTTGACAGAGTGAGCGACTCATGTTACGCTCACCGTCATCTAATTGCATATTCTAAGACAGAGGTGTGCTAGAACCCGGATGTTCGGCACACAATAGGGAAAGCCCGGTGAAAGTCCGGCGCTGTCGCGCAACGGTAACTGGCCACTGAGCCAGAAGTCCGAATGCCTGCCTCTGACTTAGCTCGTGATTGGCAACATCTTGTTGCTGACCTTCGCGTAAAAAGGGAGACGAGCGTGGTGATGATTTTCGTAATTCACACCCGCCGCCTGGCGGGTTTTTTCATAGAACCCCCACTCTATCGGCGCTTCCATCACTTGAGATGGGAGCAAGCCAATGCAGAAACGTCCTGAATCGGCGAAACAGCGGCCTATTCCGCTGGATTTCGCAGCGACCTGGAGCCAATTCACAAAGATCAACATGCATCGGCGTGCCTCTGACGCGGCTGAAATCGCCTTCTGGCGGCAGAATGCACACGGATACGATGACGGTACCCAGCGTGATCCCGATTCATACCGCGAGACATTGCGCGTGCTGCAATCCCTACTGCGCCCAGACGATACCCTGCTGGATGTCGGCGCGGGCAGCGGACGTTTTGCCCTGCCACTGGCGCAATCCGTAAAACAGGTGACAGCGCTTGATCTCTCGCCGGATATGCTGGCAATCTTCGAACGTCGGGCTGCTGAGGGGGACATCTCGAACATCCAGCCCCGGCGTGGGAATTGGGAAGACACCCCTATCGAATCCCATGATGTGGTGCTGGCTGCGTGGTCGCTCTATCTTCAGCGCGACATCCTCGCTAGCCTGCAAAAGCTCATCGACACTACCCGTCGCACGCTGATCATCTTCTACCTGCGCCTCGAACCAGCAGGCGACGAATAGATCGCTTAAGGGTGGCAGTCGCGTGATGACTGCCACCCCTGATGATTGGAAAAAAGATGTCCGAAGCGCTGTATAAACCCATCCCGCGCCCTGCCGACTATGCTAAAGATAGCGCGCTGCCGCGCCTTAATCTGGGGCTGCGTCCCTTGCTGCTACTCGTCCTGCTCGGTGGACTGCTGGGGATGTTCTTGCTCAGCCTGTCCATTGGTTCGGTCAGCATCCCCTTTGATCAGATCGTGACGGTGTTGCTCGGCGGGGAAGCGGAACGCACATCGTGGACGAACATTGTCCTCAAGTTCCGGCTGCCCAAAGCGACGACGGCCATGCTGGCGGGCGCGGCACTGGGCGTTAGCGGCCTGATGATGCAGACCTTTTTCCGTAACCCGCTGGCCGGGCCATTTGTGCTGGGCATCAGTTCCGGT
>JAADYZ010000337.1 GCA_010092775.1 Chloroflexota bacterium | reverse complement strand
GCCCAGGAGAGCGCCGGGGTTTTCTGGGCATAGCTGCGTGCCTGCCAGCCGCGCTGCGATGTGGCATCCGCCCGCAGCAAGTCCTGCTCAGCCGCCTCAGATGCCACGCACTGAATCGAATAGGGCCCGGCGGCAGTGTCCAGCGTCAGGCGCTGCCCTTCTAGCTGGTAGGGTACATCCGGCAGCAGCCAGTGTAAGCGGTAGGGATGTTCCCTAGGAGCGTGCAGCACATCAAGGACCAACCAACTCTCATCGATCTGCAGGACCGCGCGGCGATAGCTGACGGGCTGGTAGCCATCGTGGCTGACTTCCAGATAACGCAGATGTTCGCTCTGCTGGTTGCTGTGGACCCTTCCTTGGGCCCAATCCAGCCACAAGAAGACGCCCACCCGCGTCATCTGATCTTGCCCCTCAACTGTGACGGTGTTGTGCACCGCAGTCGTCGCGAGGCCGTTGTTCCAGGGTGGTTCACCATTGTAGAGGTAAGTCCCGGCGTCCACTGCGATGTTGATCCCGCGCCACCACAGATCAACGTGCAGTTGATCCGCCTGGCTGGGGCGATCACGCAGCGTGGCGCAGCGCAGCATCATCCAACTGTGTGCGGCGCGCAGCGTGAGGTAGCCACCCACCTTGGCATGCAAGTCTGCTAACAAGGGTGGATCCACCTCTGGCGGGGGAGGGAGGCCTAACCAGGCCAGATCTTCATCCCAGGGGCCTGCGAGGAAAAGCCGCCGCTGCTGCAATAAGCCGTAAGATGCCTGAAGCACCGGGCGAAAATCGGCGAAGTCACAGTCATTCAAGGGCAGGATCAGTGCGCCATCATTCGAGCCGTAGTTGGGCACCTGCCCACTCACCGGATCAATCATCTGGAGCAAGAAATCCGCTGCCCGCCGCACCCGATCATAGAAAGCCTCAGACAGCCGTTGATCATTCAGCTCGCCCAGACGCAGCGCCCATAGGCAGTCATGCAGCATCAAGCGGTGATAGGTCATGGAGTGCTGCACATAAGCGCCATCGTCGTATACCTGCCGAGCGACTTCAGCCTCCAGAATGCGGCGGCCCTGCTCGCGCCAGCGCGCTGCCCGCTGGAACTCCGGAAACAGCAGCCCGACCGTCCACAGCGCCAGCGCCTCGCTGATGGCATGATTGTTCTTCTGCGACCGCGCATACTCAATGTCCTGCTCGATGCGCTCCGCATGGGCCGCGATCATGGCAGTGAGTTGGGCGACTCGCGTTGGCGTCGTCTGTGGCGATTCAGCAAAACCGTATAGTCCGAAGCACCAGGCCATCAGGCGGAAAGCCAGCTCTTGACCGCTTTTCCACTGCGGGCCCTGCTGCGGCGGATTATGCTCCGCCCAATCCTCGACCAAGGTCCAGAAGGCGGCCGGGTAGCGTTCATCAGCCTGGCGCGCGTAGGCTCGCAGCAGCCGGTAGGCCGCCCCGAAGCGGCTGGTCTCCCACACCAGCTTGATGTCGCCTGCGCCGAAATCGCTAATGCGCGACCAATGCCGATCCGCTGGGATGTGGCTGCCGCTCATCGGGTTCACATGCCAATCTGGCGGAAAGCCGACCTCAAAGGTCAAGCGCTCGAAGAAGGGAAAACGCCCCGCCAGGATCGCCTCAGCCTGTTTGATTAGCGTGGGGGAGGGGGGCAAATCATCCGGCAGGCGCTCGAAGAAGAAGCGTCCGCCATGCGTTGCCCGCCACTGCTGATAGGCTGCTGGATCGCTGGGGACTCCCGCCTTGAGCCAGCTACTCAGTGGGCGATCTGCCCAGGCGTAGGGCTTGGCATGACGCTCCAGCAGGCCCAGGCGCATCCGCAGCGCGTAGCTGGCTCGGTAGGCCACCCAGCCGATCCCAAAGCGCCGGATCAGTTGGGCTGCATGTTTAACAGATAGACTCATTGATGACTCTTGTCGCTGGTCTCCGCCATGCGCAGCACTTCCTGCTTGAACTCGTTGCTGTATCGTCCACAGACGCGGCAGGCCTCATCCCTGCGGATGCAAAGACCCTTCTGTAGGGACAACGCGCGATAGCGGCCTGCCTTGTCCGATAAACCCGTCACCTGCGGATGAGGCAGGCCTCATCCCTACGGATTTGATTTGCGCCATTGTAGGGACAAGGCCTGCCTTGTCCAATAACCCGCCACCAGCGGACGAGGCAGGCCAGTATCCCAAGGATCAACCAACCCGTCTGTAGGGACAAGGCCTGCCTTGTCCAATAACCCGCCACCAGCGGACGAGGCAGGCCTCGTCCCTACGGCGTTGGGTGATCAGCAGGCCTTGTCCCTACGGATGCAATTTGCGGCGTTGTAGGGACAACGCGCGGTGGCGGCGTCTAGTCGGTGTCGCTGCGGCCCGGCAAGGTGACCACCACGACATGATTATTGGCTTCAAAGCCGATCTGGTAGAGCAGGCCCGCCTTGTTGAGGCGAGGCTCCCACTTGCCATCGAAGTGGGAATCCAGGCCTATCTTAAAGGCCTCGATCAGTCTATCGTTCTCCATGTCGAGGGCGTTGAAAAAGTCGATCACCCATTGGGCCTGCTGCACATCATGATCATCTTGGGCATGTTCAATCATCAGTTTTGTCTCCTTGTCCTTGCTAGCTGGGGTCTGGGCACTGGCCGGAGCCTTCTCGGAGGAGGGGGGGGCATCCGGTGGATTTGGGTTTGACGCTCCGTTGGTCTGCGCCGCTTTGGCTGGTGGCGCCTTGGTTGGTGGCGCTTTGGTTGGTGGCGCTTTGGCTGGTGGCGCTTTGGCTGGTGGCGCCTGTTGTGGGGTGGAAGAAGCCGCGTCAACAGGTGGCGTTGGTGGCGTTATCGTCGGCGGAGTGCCTGCTGTCTCCGCTTTTTTGGGGGGGGGGGTGGCTGCTGTCGATGCGCCTTCGGCTGGTTTTCCTGCCGATTCCGGCTGATTCGGGTGGGATTCTCCACTTTTCTCCACCGCTTTTCCACCCGCCGGTGACGCTATGGCTGCCGCCTTCTCCTCCGCTGGGGGGGGCTTTTCCACCGATTGGGGCGACTTGGCAGGTGGATCGGCTGCTTTTTCCGCTGATTCCGCTGGGTTGGTGGTCGATCCACCGTTGTTAGCGGTGATTCCGCTCTGGGTGGAATTAGGAGAATTAGTGGAGGATTTTTCGGAAACTTTCTCTGTTTGCCCTTCGTGGGGGGAGTTTGCGGATTCTTCTCCACTAACTCCACCTTTTCCACTCTGAGCCTTTGGGGTGGGTGAAGCGGGCGCTTTGGCAGACGCCTTGACGTCAGGCGAATCCTGATCGTCTTCGTCTAGCGGGAAGGCGATCCCGACGAAACCCACATAACCTTTGAAGGGTCCAGAGGTGAGCTTGACTTTCTCGAAGAATTGGGAGAACTCCTCGCTGAAGTTGCGCCGCCCCATGACCTTCTCGCCAATCTTCTCACACCAGGTTTGATACATCGGATAGACCTGCTTGAGGGCGAGCTGCTCGTTGGGCGCCTGCACCAACTGGTGATCGACAAAGCGACCGATCAGGCTCATCTCTTTGCGATAGCTTTGGGTGGC
>JAADYZ010000040.1 GCA_010092775.1 Chloroflexota bacterium | reverse complement strand
TTCTGAGGCAGCGAAGCGGTCACTGGTTATGGATCAGCGGAATTCTCTTTGGCCTGGCTCAGGCGACCAAGTTTTCCGCATTGCTGTTAGCCCCCACCATCGGGCTGATAACACTCTGGTTTGCCTCTAAACGACCCGAACGCCAACTGATCAGAGCCGCTGCTGCTGGCCGCATCGCAGAGCGGCTGGGCAAAGGCTCCTTTGGATGGATCGGCTGGTCTGTCTGGGTCTGCGGGCTCATGGTCGTGATCAGCCTGCCGGTCTTGTGGGCGTCGCAGCTATTTTCTCTGCGGCCTTTAATTATTGAGGAGTTCTTGCACTTTCTATCACTTACAGCAACGGGCCACAACGGCTACTTGTTGGGTCGCTTTTCAGCAGACGGCTGGTGGAGCTACCATCTGGTGGCGCTGGCAGTCAAACTGCCTGAGCCGACACTGCTGCTGATCCTGCTGACCGCCCTCTCTGGCTTCTTGCGCCCCTTCAGGCTGGAAGAGGCCCTGATCCTCTTTGCTGGGCTGTTCTATCTAGGAATCACCCTCCTGATCTCGCTCAATGTAGGGCTGCGTTATCTGCTGCCGATCTTGCCGCTGGCCTTTCTGTTGGTGGGGCGGTTGGCCGCCCTTCCACTTCCAAGCACTCGATGGCGAGCGCTTCGTCCAGTCGCTTTGACGGCGGCGGTGATGGCCGCCCTGCTGATCAATCTGTCGATCTTTCCGCACTATCTGGCCTACTTCAACCTGCTCTCGGGAGGCCCAGATCAAGGCTACCGCTGGCTGGCCGATTCCAACATCGATTGGGGGCAGGATTTGCCAGGTGCAGCGGCCTATCAGCACGCGCATGATCTGGACAAGCTCTACCTGAGCTACTTTGGTCAGGCTGCCCCCATAGCTTATGGCCTGGAAGCCATCGCCTTGCCCGGCTGGCCACCCCCACCTGACCCGCGCTGGCGCGATTTCGCGCCGCTTAACCCGGAGCCAGGCGTTTACATAGTCGGTGTATCCAATCTGGTAGGGACGCAGCTCTTTGAGCCAGATAGCTTCGGGGCATTCCTGGCGCGTGAGCCGGTCGATCAGATTGGGCACAGCATGCATGTCTATGAGATGGCTCCACCACCCTCACCTATTGGCCATTGGGCGGTGCAATGCGTGGATCATCCCGTTGAGACGGAGGAGAGGCTGCGGGTTCTCACTGGCCTGTCTGATGTGCAAGTGATCTACGTGGACTGTGCTCATGGTCTGCCAGCTTATGAGGGGACGGGCTGGCTCCTCTTGCCGATTGCTATTGATCCGCCGCTTGACCTGGGACCGCCATTCTTTCTGGGGCGCTATCCAGATGGTCGTCCTCACTATCATGCCTGGCGACTTGACCAGCTGCCTCAGCCCGCCCAGCCAATGGAGGGTGCAGGTATTCAAGATGCTCTGGCATTGCTCGGCTACCAGATTGACGTTGATAGGTTGCGTGCTGACGAGACCATTGAACTGACCGTATGGTGGCAGGTAGTGGATGTGCCGCCGCCACCCGTGTCGTTGTTTGCCCATCTGTTGGACGAGGCGGGTCAACTGCGATCGGCTGGTGATGCGCTGTCAATACCGGTCGAGCACTGGGAGCCGGGTATGGTTTTCGTACAGCGCCATCGCTTTGACCTCCCATCTGACTTACCAAATGGCACCTATCGCATTGTAACCGGCTTATACTCTCTTGAAAGTGGCGAACGATTCGGCGCCCTGGATGGCACAACGGAGATCGAACTGCTACGCGTCAGCGCAGGCAGTAGCCAGCCCTAATTGCGACGTTTGCACAGGTGCTGGGCTATGGTAGACTCAGCGTACACTTGGGACGCAGTTTACCCCACAACGAGGTACAGATGACCGAAGCAGACGCAAAAGCGATTATATACGGCGTTGCCATCGGCGATGCGTTGGGTTGGCCGATTGAGTTGATGAAGATGGACAAGATCCAGATCATCTACGGTGAGCGCGGTATTCAGGAACCTCCCGATCCGGCGCGTATTTCAGATGAGACCCAAACCACCGAAGCCGTCATCAAAGCCCTGATTGACGCAGGCGATGAGGATGTCGACGGCATCATGAAGGCACTCACGCATCACTTGATCGAATGGAGCCAGTCGCCCGAGAACAATCGCGCTCCTGGGCATACCCTGACCGAAGCGGTGCGTACGATGGAAGCAGGAATCTCTTGGCGCGAGTCGGGCCTGCCCCAGAAGGGCAACGGCTCGGTGGTGCGCATTGCACCCGTCGGTTATTTCTTCCAGCACGATCTCGAGAAGCTCAAACAGGTTTCAATCGCCGTAGGACTGGCCACGCACACCCATCCGACGGCGGTGGCGGCCTGCGTCGCGGCAGCCTACCTGGTTAAGTTGGGCTTGGATGAGGTCCCCGTTGATCAGTTTACCGATCGCATCCTGGCGATTACTCGCGATATGGACGAGGAATTCGGTGGTGCTGTGCGGAAGATTGGGCACGTGATGGGTTGGACAGACGAGATGGCGGCCCTCAATTACATCGGCGCAGGCTGGATGGCTGATGAAGCCGTCGCAATGGCCATGTACTCGGTGATGAAACACCCGGACAATTTCGCGCGGGCGGTGTCGCGATCGGTCAACACAGCCGGAGACTCAGACTCGGTTGGGGCGGTCGCTGGCGCAGTCTCTGCTGCCGTCACCGGCCTGGAAGGTATTCCACCCGAGTGGATCAACCGCTTGGAGAATTTCGATCGCTTGACGGAACTGGCAGAGAAGCTGGCGAAGAAGCGCCTTGAGGTCTTCGGCTAAGGTGATGAGCGACAAAGAACGCTCCCTAGCCGACCTGGCCAAACTGGTCGAGTCGGGTCAAACATTAGCGCTTGGCGGCATGACTCTCTATCGTCGCCCGATGGCTTTTGTCCGGGCTCTGCTAGCGCGACCTGATCGCCCGGACAATCTCACCCTGCTATCCTTTACGGGCAGCATCGAAACAGATCTACTTATCGGCGCTGGCATTGTCTCAACACTGCGCTCCTGCTATTGTGGTTTAGAAGTCTTTGGGCTGGCACCGATGTTTACCGATGCAGCCGGGCAGGGAGCGATCTCAATAATCGAAGAGACAGAAGCCAGCCTGTCGTTTGGCATTCGAGCGACGTTGGCGGGTGTCAGCTTTATGCCGGGGATAGCCTGGCTGGGGACGGACATCCTCAAGCACCGCCCACACCTCAAGGTGATCGACGCCCCCTATCATCCTGGCCAACAGGTTGTGGCCTTTCCAGCCATTCAATGGGACGTAGCAGTCATCCACGCTCTTCAAGCTGACCCATCAGGGAATGCTGTTCTCAACCCGAATATGGCCGTCGACGTGGAGTTGGCCATCGGAGGGAAGCTGGTGATTGTGACCGCTGAAGAATTCGTCCCTAGATTGCGTGACGGTGTGCAGATTTCGGGGGCCGTGGTGGATTACATCGCACACGCACCGCAAGGAGCCTGGCCAAGCTCCTGCTATCCTTATTACCCCCTTGCAGGGGGCGAAATCCTCCGCTACATCGACGCTTGCAACGCCGGTGAGTTTGAACGTTACCTGGCTGAGCTAAGCACTATTGAAGCGCAGCAATCTGACGGAAATCATTCAACATGAACCCGAACCGCAAACAAGATGCCGAAGTCCGCTTTGAACTCCTCACCTGGGGCGCAATCCTGATTATTGGGGCGCTGCTCTTCTTAGCGTTTCGTAACTCGACCTTGTTCCCAATTATCTTCTTTGTACCTGGGCTGATCCTGTTAGCCTCGGCGGTCTACCAGGATTTGCAAGATGATTGGACCACCGGTTGGCCGACTTACTTGGGCGCCATGCTGCTGGTGGCGACCGGATTTGCAGGTGTGGTCACAGCCACGAGTACAGGGGCCAGCTTCACCATCATCTGGCTGGTGGTGATTGTGATTGAAATCGGCCTGGTGTTGATCATCAAAGCCCTGTTTGACCCTAGCCCAGACATCACAATTATGCCGACATCGCGCAGTGATCCTTCTGACGAGCGCTTAACGCGAGGCGACGACAATTAGACGGTGGCTGCTGCTTGATAGTGGCCAACAGGTGATGAGCGTGAGGCGATCTTCAAGGGTATCGTTGAGCCATTGCGCATTCTGAAGGCGTGTGCTGAATGGTTGATCATCCTCATGAACATACTCGACGGCGGTGACGGTATAGTCAAAGACGCCGTACTCACTCCACACCGATACCTGTGCCCCATAGCTTAATTGCGATAGGTTACGAAATACACCGCCATACACGTTGTGATGGCCAGTGACAATCGTGTTGCCTTGGAAACCGGGTTCAGCGGAGCTGCGATCCCAGGAGACGGCGAATGCATTCGGTACCGGGAGACGCAGCACCGTGCGGCCGTCAACTTCGCGACTGCGTGGGCTAAAGGCCACTACGGGCGCTTCGAGGTCAATCGTCGGGATCGACAACCAATAGCGCTCGACCCAGTTGTCGGGCATGGGAAAGTCGCCAGCGGGGTCTTCTGAGAAGACGGTCGGTGTGATGTATTCAGAAGGACGGCCAACGATGAAGGTCGGCGTTGGCCCAATGGTAGCATAGGGAAGCGTTGGGCCACTCCCCGCGACGGGTTCTTCTGAAAGCGTTGCCGTCGCCTCAAGGGCCTCTGCCTGGCGGGTGGCCGCCAGCAAGAACGCCTCAGGTGGGCCTTGCTGCGCGCGCACCTGGCCAGGGATGATCAAGATGGCGTAGGTGGCAATCGCCGCCCCAGAGATCAGGATAAGCAGCAGGCCAGCCGCGGTGATCGGGTTGATTGTGCGTGGCCGCTCTGGCGGTCCACCAAGCTGCGGTCCGGAGGGCGGCGCTGTGCTGCTCATAAAGCCTTAAGCCGCGGTGGCACTGTTCCGACGTTGGCCGATGACGACCAGGGCCCCACCGACTGCCATGATGCCAAATAGGCCCGCAACAACAATGCTGCCTGAGATTGGGCCGCCAGAGTCTGGCAGGATTTCATCGTCGCCGCCGTCTTCGCCGCCAGTCGTATCCGTGCCAGCCGGGATGAGGCCGAACTCCACGTTCGTGACTGAGTCACCAGCTTGCTCAATGAAGATTTCCTGGCTGGTATTTGGGGCGGTAAAACCGGCAGGGACAGCGATGCTGACCGTCCAAGTTGAGGGGTTGAGTGCGATGCTAAATGAGCCATCGGCGGCGGTGGCAATGCTGGTTTCCCAGATGTCATCTCCTGCGCCTGTAGTGAACGTCACTTCTACATCGCGAACGCCTTCTTCGCCGACCTCGCGGATGTTGTTGCCATTAGCGTCTTCGTAGACAATGCCACCAATCTGACCTTCGCTCTGGGCAGCGGCGCGGTCAATACCGAGCAATGAAATCGCAGCGACGAAGGCGATGAGTGTGAAGAGCAGCGTAACACGCCTATTCATAAGGGCTCCAATCAAATGGTGTCGTATCCTGCAACAGCAAGCCAACTGGCTGGTTTCGGACTGCCAGATCACAAGCCAGTTTTTGCGCGTTTCGCGGCATTATACCATGCTTCAAGCGGCTTGCGTACCTACGATGTGCTGCTGCTAGGTGACGGCGACCAGCCGTGTGGCGATCGCATCGGCTGCGGCCAGGCCCGAGCGGACGGCCCCCTCGACACGTGGCCCAGCGAAAGCGTCACCAGCGAAGGCCAAGGGCGCAAGATCCGTAGCGATTAGAGTAGGTTGATGATAGCGCCCAATCGGGAAGGCATAGCGCCAGCGTTTGAGTTGCCCTTCCAGGATTTTCGCTGAAGGCGCTAGGAAAGGGGTCAAGCCGTCGCGTATTGCCGCAAGAGCGACATCATCTGGTTTGTCCCATAGGTCGTTGCTGTATTCGTGCCCGGCGTGCACGGTGACAATCCGCGCATCGGGTGAAATGCCTTTGCGCTGATTGTCGGCAATCCAACTGATGGGATGGTAAGGACGCTGCAAGGCACCCGGATCGGGAAGCGTGACCCGCCCCTCAACATGGAACATGCCACAGATGCAGGGCGCGTAGCTGATGTTTTCTAGCGGGACCCGGTCAGGGGTCTTCAGTTGTGTATTGCCTGCGTCAAGCAATTCTAGCGACTGTGGCACCGGTGGCGTGAGAATCAGGCTGCGGCTGCGAAAAATGGTCGAGTCATCCGTGATGACTTCCCAGCGCTCGCCTTCCTGGCGAATGGATGCGACCCGCGTGTTAACGCGTGTGTCCAGGTCTTGAGCTAGATGCTGCGCGAGTTGGTTTAGACCGCCATGAACGGCGTAACGTGGATGGCCATCCGGACGGCGCTTATCGAGGCTGCCATCGCTCCAACCATTAGACCACTGATAAACAACACCGGCCTGCCGCCATTTGGAGACGAAGCGTTCGAATTCAGCAGTACGCACTGTAAAGAACTGTGCCCCGTGGTCTGCGCGCCCATTGGCGATGCGCCGCGTCGCGAGGCGACCACCTACGCT
>JAADYZ010000336.1 GCA_010092775.1 Chloroflexota bacterium | reverse complement strand
TGTCGGATACACCAGTGGTGATCGTCAGTGCGTCACCACCTGAAGTCTCTCGTGGGATTGCCGCCGCCTATGGCATTGACGGTTACATGGTCAAGCCGATTAATACTCGCGATTTCGCAGGGCAGATTGCTGCTTATCTGATTCACTCGTCAAGGATGGATATGGACGTAGAGCTAGGCGAGGGTAAGACATACCGAATCTTAATGATCGAAGACAATGCGAACAACACTCGCTTGATGCGTCGCGTGTTGGAGCGCCACAATTTTGAAGTACTCCATGCGGAAGATGGGGAGACGGGCATCCAGATGGCCTTCACTGAGAAGCCAGACCTGATCTTGCTCGACCTTGGTCTACCCGACGTTGATGGCCAAACCGTAGCCGGGATGCTCAAGCAGGATGACGCCCTGCCGGACGTTCCCCTGATCATTGTGACGGCCTGGCCTGCCGAGACCGCCCATCAGATGGTGGCCGCCTACAACTGCCAGGGCTACATCGCTAAGCCCATCAATACGCGAGAATTCGGCGAGCAAATCGCCGCGTTCATCAACGAACAAGCCAAATCCTAATCGCCGCGCTAGCGCGAAGCGCTGGCCCTGTGTCACACTGAAGCTATGATCGACGTTGAACAAGGTCCCCTTACCCCACAAGCTCCTACCGAGTTTGCGCTCCGAATAGGCAAACTGCGGTGAAAATGATTCCAGCGAGTGAATACAGCGTTGAAGAATTGACGGCGCTCTATAACGAGACCCGCATCGATTATGTCGTGCCGATGCCGATGACGGCCCATCGCCTTCAGGAGTACATCGATATTTACGATATTGATCTGAATGCGTCTTGGGTCGCCTTGATCGACGGGCAGGAAGCGGGCCTGTGCATGACGGGCTTGCGCGCACATCGTGCCTGGATCACCCGCTTGGGCGTCTTGCCGACTGGGCGGCGACGTGGCACTGGCCAAGCCCTGATGGAGAGCTGCATCGCCTCAGCCGAAGATGCCGGGGTGGCGGAGATACAGCTAGAGGTCATCACAGGCAACGCCCCAGCCTATCGCCTGTTCAGTAAGCTGGGTTTCGAAGAGCTGCGCACCCTCTTGATTCTGCGGCGACCACCGAGCAAACCCACTCAAGGGCCCAGTTCGGGGTTGGAACCAGTCTGGCTAGACGAGGAAGAAGCGCTCAACGCCCTGACAACGCGGCCCTGGGCCTCGGCTTGGACCAATGACGTTGAGAGTGTCGTTAATGCGGGGCGGATTCAAGGGCTGCTGCTTGAAGACCATCAGCAGTTGGGTGGCTGGCTCAGCTACAAGCAAACGGCCCTGCAAATCACGCGGGTGATTATCGGACCGACCACCTCAGAGTGCCAGGCACCTGCCTACGATCTGCTGTATTACTTGCACCAGGCCTATCCGACCTTTGATACGGTGATCGAGAACATCCCGGCGGATGTGCCCCACCTCGAGGATGTATTGGCTCACGGTTACGTGGAATCGTTCTCGCGGGTCGAGATGCTCAGAACTGTGGGCTGAGGTCTTCGTCGTCGTTCGCCCCGAGACCGGCCTGTGGAATGCGAATCAACAGAGTGGTCCCTACCCCCTGCTGACTGTCCAACTCGATCTCCCCAGCATGCAAACGCACGAGTTCTCGCACAATCGGCAGGCCTAAGCCAACGCCTTGTTGTTCCATCAACTGCCGGTTGATCTGCTCAAAGGGTTCGAAGGCGCGTCTGCGATCCTCCGGGCTGAAGCCTACACCTTCGTCGCGCACCACAAACACCACGTCGTCGCCTTCTCCGTAGGCACTGAGCCAGATGCGCTTGCCAGTACGAGAGAACTTGATCGCGTTGTCAAGGAGGCGGGCCAGGATGTCTCGGATGTAAACCGGAGAGCAGACAATCTCCAAATCAGGCTGAACATCGACCAGGATACTGACGCCGTTGTCAGCGGCGACGGGTTGGTACTCCAGCTCAAGCTGCTCGACCAAAGAGCGAACAGGGACCTGGCGACGGCGCACGGTGATCTCCATCTCGACCATGCCGCTGTCTAGACGAACCATCATCATTAGGTCCTCGACCAGGCGCAGCAAACGGCTAGCGCCTCGCTGGACACCGGTCAGCATTTCATCGACGTATTGGGCATCCAACTCCTCCCGGTCGTCCTGGAGGAGATTCACAAAGCCATAGATGTAAGTCAGGGGCGTGCGCAGTTCGTGGCTGAAGATGGTCATCAACTGGTTCTTCATGCGATCGACCTCAGACTTCGTGATCGACTGGATTTCCCGAACCCGTTTCAAGCGTGCTCGGACAGCAATCAAGAGGTCTTCGGGATCAAAGGGCTTGGTCAGGTAGGCATCAGCCCCAAGGCTCTGCCCACGCCGAATGTCGATCCGTTGGCCACGCGCCGTCAAGAAAATGAAAGGGATGGCGGTCCAGTCGTCATTATTGCGCACTTCCTGAAAGAACTCATGCCCGTCCATTTCCGGCATCATAATGTCTGAGATGACGAGGTCGGGGGTGTGTTGACGCATGGCGTGCAAGACCTCGATGCCGTCGCTGGCGGTTAGAACACGGTAGCCGTAGAACTCCAAGAAGTCAGCGACACCCTCTAGAATCGCAATATCATCGTCAACGAGCAGAATAGTGGCGGTATCTGGGGGTAGGCCATCTTGTTCGGCTGGCAGTTGTGTCATAGATTGCACTCTTGAAAGGTGCGAGAGAGGTTATTGGGAAGCCATCACACCTGTCATTATACATCATGCCATGATCTCAGACAGACTTAGTATAACTCTGTGAGGCCATTTCACGCAGGGTAATAACCCTACTGTACGAAGGTAAACCAAACGGGTAAAATGGTGCAAGGATGTGTTAGACACCATGTCGGTTTAGGTACCCTTATGCGTCGTTCACACAGCGCTGTCATCGCAACGGATCATGCCGAGACCAGCCAGGACCTCCTGCGTACGGTGCTAGGTGTGGCCTATGTGACCAACCTCGACGATCTGCACAGTGCTTTGTCTGTGTCTCCCAAGACACCCATTCTGATTGACCACCCTGTCCATTGGATCACAGACATAAGTGAACTGGTGGACGAGTTGTCGGCGGTCGAGCAGGTGTGCTGCGTCTTTGTGCTCTATCGACCTGATGGTCCACCGCCGCTGATGGATGATCGCGTGAGCCTGCTCCCTCGGACACCGGCCAACCTCAGGCTGCTCCCACAGCTGGTGGATTGCCAACATGTAGGCCTGCCGCCCACCTGGGTCGAGTTGTTCGAGAACAGTCGTGCCGTCCAGACGATCCTGGATGCCGAGACACTAGATATTGTCGATGCCAATGAGGCAGCAGCCGCATTTTACGGACGCTCTCGCCAGGCGCTACGCCGGATGAATATCCGCAATTTCAATCAGGATGAGCCACCCATCCTTGAGCAGGTACGCTTGCAGGGATGGGACGCCCCGCAAAGCTATCTCTTCCAAGATCAAACAGCAGACGGACAGCTGCACTGGGTGGACGTGCAAACCTCCCCGATGCAAGTCAATGGTCGCAGGCTGATCCACTGCATCCTGACGGATGTCACTGATCACATGACCAATCACACGATCTTGGCTGAGATCCGTCATCACAACATGCTGGTGAGCGAAAATATCACCGATATTGTCACCCGGATGGACCTGGAGACCCGCTTTCTCTATCTATCACCCTCGGTCAAGCGTGTGTTGGGACACCATCCGACCAGCTTAATCGGGCACAAGTTTCAGGATTTGGTGCATCCAGAGGATACGGTGATTGTCGATCAGGCGATATCCGCCCTCCATAACCGCCCGATTGTTTACACCTTCAGCAATCGGATGCGCCACAAGAACGGGCACTATGTCTGGTTGGAAAC
>JAADYZ010000335.1 GCA_010092775.1 Chloroflexota bacterium | reverse complement strand
TCACCACTAGGGCAGGGGCAGCCCGGATAGCGGCGTCGATTTCCTCTTTCCAATCCATACCGGCCGTCAAGCGCTCCAGGTCGACCCAGGTTGGGATGCCGCTCAGGTTGAGCTGCTGATTGAGTTGAAACATAAAGGTGCTGTCTACACGCGAGTAAGAGATGAACACATCGCTCATTGGGGCTGTCCTCCGTGCTGTCTAGTGAGATGCCGGTGGGAAGTATAGCCTATTTCGGAGTCTTCACCTTGAATCGGCCCGACATAAGCCGTTACAATAGGGGCATTGCGGGCGGTTCCACACTCCATTACTCCGTCTGCTGGGATGAGGTCGCATGCCACGCCACTTCCGCGAGCACACCCTTCATACCGGCGAAATCGCCTATCTAAAAGCCCCAGGGCTGGTCCAGGTTCCCTTTCCAGTATTGGTCGAGCCGACTGACTCACGTTACGATGCGGTGGTCGCACGCAGCCCCGCCGAAGACGATGGGTTATTGTTCTACAGCATCTGGGAGCCTACACGCACGATGCAATTGGCCGCGAACGACGTCTTTGGCGATATGTATCGTGGGCAGCCTGAACCCATCGAAGATGATGCAACCGTCTGGACCGCCGTCACCCGGGTGTACCGCATGTTGAGTATTGCCCCGCCAGACGCCAAGCAGCACGGAGCGGTCTTCATGCGGCGGGCGGCGCTCTCGATAGGGCGGGCCAAGAATCTAACGATCCCGCCTGTGGCGTTGGTCGCAACATCGGAGTTCTACGAGGCCTGGGGAGCCCTGGTCTTCCCGAATCATCTGGCGGCGAGCATCGGTGGCGCTAGCCTGTTGCTGATGTTGGGCGTACCTCGTGAACGGATTGCGGTATTCGGCGTGTATTATCAGGACCCGACTGTCTACTTCGAACCCAGTTCAGACTGGCGCGGCGGCTTCATGAGTGGCACGCCTTACTACACTGTGTTGGGCATCTTTGTGAACGGCGAATGGGTGCTGGTGGATTACACCGTACAAACCGACGCCCAAATGGCCAACACACCGCGCCACCATTTGCGCAATCCGGTGTTGGGCAATCATCCGGAAGATGGCGCTCTGATGGTGATCGATTATCCGCACCCTTACACCATGATCTTCGCTCCAGAGGGGCCAGATAGCCAGGTCAATTCGCCACTGCTGTCGCGCATCCCCTTGATCCAGGTGCAAGGTTGGAAGAACCTCGTTGCACGATTGAACGGACACTCCTAAAAGATAACAACGGCGACCCCGCAATGGGTCGCCGTCTCGATTCGAATCGATATTGAACCGCTCGTGCTTAGGGCATGTCCACCAGCACATCATCGTAGATGGTTGCGGCGGTTGAAACCGTACCTGTTTCTTCATCTTCCACACGAGCGAAGGTTAAGTCCTTGCGGAAGGTCGGGCCGAAATCGAGGCCGGTGGCCTGCTTGGTCAGTTGGATGGCATAGGCCGCATTGGCAATGGCGTAGCGCGGCTCGAGCGAGTGCAAATGAGTGAAGTAGAAGGCGCAGCTCACGAACATGCGCTGCCGATAGAACTGTGCTTCGATCAGCTTGCTGAGTGCCTTGGCCTGATCTCCCTTGACCGATACGTCTTGCGCCTTCAGAAACTTGTCGGCGTCCGTACTCCCCAGGATCACATCGATGTAGGCCTCGCGCAGCGCGATGGGGTCTGCAACACCTGCTTCAAGGGCAACCCGCTGATAGGCATAGTCCAAGTCGCCACGCAGGATATCGAGAGCGCGGCGCAGGCCACCCTTCCAGTAGGATTCGCCTTCCGTATCAGCGGAACCGGTTACCCAGCGCCCAAGGCCGTAATCGGAACTCCATGCACTGTTCTCTTTGATTTCAATCGTCTGGGTAGGCTGACAATCCTGCAAATAGCGGCTGAGCGTGGTGACTTCATAGCCAGCAGAATGGGCCTCATAGGTCAGCAACCAATGCAAGAATTCGTGCTCGCCGGGCCAATGGTGACCAAAGGTCTCACCGTCAAGTGCCAACAAGGTGAGCTCACCAGCAGTGCGGCGGCGTGGGATCAGCATCGTGCGGGCCCACTTGCCTGCGCCACCAAACTTGTTCAACTCAAAGGAAACACTATTGGACAAAGCATCGTCGCGGACGAAAACCTTGATTCGCTCGCCATCCGGTAGATCGACCCAATAGGGGCCGCCGTCGGGCAGATCACCTACAATTTGCGCCCCGCTCAGGATGGTCCACTCGATGCCATTGCGGCGTAAGACCTGCAACACCGGCAAATCGACCGCCATTTCAGGCAGCCACATGCCCGTTGGCTTGCGGCCAAAGCGATGCTCGAATGCGCGAATGCCCCAGGCCACTTGCGTCTGTTGATCCTCCGGGCGGGAGGCAGGCAGAATGGTATGGTGCATGGGTTGAGCCAGGGCGTTGCCTAAGCCATCACTGGCGTTCTGCGCGTCAGCAGCAAGAAAAGCCTGGTAGGTTTCAGGGACATGAGACTCAAGCCATTGAGCAAGCGTCTCGCCCAGATTGAAGGAAATCAGCGGCAGGTTTCCCGCCTCTGCGTTGGGTGTATAGCACTCCGCTGCAATGCGTTCGTTCCAGTTTTTGAAGGGGGCGGCAGTCGGTTCAGCCAGAGATTCCGGGCTGAAGGGGTTGCCACGTGGTGGCTGATAGAAATGGGCGTGTACAACAAAGACCTGCTTGGTCGCCATACGTCGCCCCTTAGTAGTCTGCGGTGATTTGCGTCATGATCGTGTCGTAGTCGCGCACATCCTCGGCAAAGTCCGAAGCGCGAACGTCGGCGTCGATGACCACGCCTCGCCCGATTTCGATGCCCCCAGGCAGGTGGGTGCCTTTGCCGATCACACTGATGCCGAGGTCGTCCGCATCATCTTCAATGCGGCCAACGCGGGCGTTATGGCCTATCACACAGAGT
>JAADYZ010000334.1 GCA_010092775.1 Chloroflexota bacterium | reverse complement strand
TTCTCGCTGGCCCAGGGATCGCCAGGCTTGAGCTTGAGGACCTGTTTTAGAGCACGTTGAGCTTCGGTATCGTCTTTGGCCACCTGGGCCAGCGCCGCCCAGGCTCGTACCTCGCTCGGATCGGATTTGATGAGTTCAATGAGGGCCTGGCGCGCTTCGGCCTTGCGCCCAGTTTTGACCAGCGAAAGAGCTTCTTTGAGGCTTGCCATAGGTCACCTTGCGTCGGGTGGATTGGTCAGTGCTTCGTTTCTATTTTAGGGGGGGCTGGTCGCTTGTCAAGCCCAGCAGATCGGCTTCGACCCGTTTGACGAGATGAACAGCCTTACAAGTTTGAAAGGCCTGCTGTGCCGCTTCCAGGGCGGCCCGCGCCGCTTCCAGGTCACCCGACTGGCTGTGCAGTCGGGCGATCTGCCAATGCAGATTGCCTTCGTCGATGCGGCTGTCGGCGGCTTCGACTTGGGGAAGCAGGTCCAGGCAGATCGCCAATGCCTCTTTCGACTCACCCAGATCAGTCAGGATGCGGGCAAGCTGCTGGCTCTGCTCGATGCCCAGGGACGCTGCCCCCAGCGTGGCCGCCAACTCAATGGAGGCCTGGGTGCTGCTGCGAGCCTCTTCCAGCAGGCCCAGTTTGAGCTGCAAGCTGGAAAGTTGGGTCAGCCGGAACAACTCCGCCTGACGATCGCCAAGCTGACGCGCGACTTCGAGCGCATCAGCAAATAGCGGCAGTGCATCGTCAAGGCGTCCAGCTTCGAGGTGGGCGAGTGCCAAGAAGCCGATCTCACGGCTGCTGCCCAGCTTGTCATCCAATGCCTGGCGTAGGGCAAGCGCCTGTTCGAAATAAGGGATGGCCTCCTCCGCCTGCCCAATCCGTGCCAGAGCAATGCCCAGGTTGCTGAGTGAGTTGGCCTGCCCGTCGAGGTCGGCGATCCCTTGAGCCAGCTCCAGCGCCTCGCGATAATGGCGAATCGCCTCACCATGAGCGCCTTGCATCACCAACCCATTGCCAATGCTGCCCAACGCGACCACCACCTGCCGCTGATCGCCAAACTGGCGGGCCATGTCCAACACCTCTTCATAGAGTGGGATGGCTTTCTTACGATCGCGCAGGAAGAGATACACTTTTCCCAGACTGTCCATGACCTGCATCCGTTCAATGGACGGCTCTTGATCCAACAGGTCGAGCGCGGCCAGATAGTGCGCGACGGCTTCCTCGCCGCGTGCGTCGGCACTGCTAGCATCGCCGAGTTGGATGAGTAGCTCTCGTTCTGTGGCACTGTCTTCCTGCGCACGTGCTGCTTCCAGCCTGCTGTGCAGCTCATCAATCGATGGCATCGGGCGGTCTCCTTGGGGGCAGCTTGAATCACGTCAGTCTTAGTCTATTGGATTGACTTGCCGCTGTCGATCTTACGGGCTTGGTACGCGCTGTGTCGTGCAGGTTTGCTATAATCTCCCAAGTTGAGACACTAAGATGAGGGTCGCTAACCCCTGATGCCAGAGAAACTCCGTTCGAAGAAACCGCGCCGGGTCCCGACCTCACCCAACCTGACCCCGCGCATCGCGACGACCAAGACGCCCAACACCCGAGCGCGACCGGCTACCGATTCGACAACGCGGCCCCAGAAAAGCAGCCGACAAGGCAGTTCAAAGACGCCGAAAGCCACAGAGCCCGAGGCGGTGGGAACGCCTGGCATAATGCTGCTGCGCCTGCTGCCTTTGATCGCCCTGCTGTTGATGATCTTTTTGCTCGATCCTGGTTTGCCGTTTCGGGCCTTTACCTCCCTGGTCAATGCCTTACGTGGTGAACAGACATCCACCCCCATCTTCAGCGATCCGGAGACGATTTACATTGTGGAGGGCGCTGAAGACCTACCCTCAATCAGCGAGCTGCCGCCGCCCAATTGGGAGCTCACCATCTCGCCGGTCTACACTCGTGAGATTCAATATTGGGGTGATGCGATCAGTCTATGGTCCAGCACCTATCGCATCCAACCCAATCTGATCGCCACCTTGATGCAGATCGAGTCTTGTGGCAATCCGCAGGCGCTTTCGAGCGCGAACGCACAAGGCCTATTCCAGGTGCTGCCGCTGCACTTCACCGAGGCAGATGGTGACCACTTTGACCCGGCGACCAACGCGCATCGCGGCTTGCTGTTCTTTGGCGAACTGCTGGCCCAGGCCAATGGCGATTACACGTTGGCCTTTGTCGGCTACAATGGGGGGCCTTCGCGGATGTTCCTCCCGCCCGATCAATGGCCGCAGGAGACGCGCGATTATCAATTCTGGGCCAGCGGTATCTTTGAAGAAGCCGAGCTAGGCCTTGACTCCAGCCCCACCCTCGACGCCTGGCTCAATGCGGGGGGGCGCTCGTTGTGCAATCAGGCGGCGGAAGAAATCGGGTTGAACTGAGCCGATCACCATGCGCAATAGACCCCGTTGGTGGCTGCTGGCCGCACTGAGCTTGGCCGCCGTCCTCAGTGTGATTGGCGGGCCGCCCCGCCTGAGCGAAGTCGGGCTGGAGCTTGCCGGAGTTGTCCTGCTTTATCTCTTGATTGACGGAGCGCTGCGCCGCAGTGAAGTACGCTTGAGCCAGCAGATGCAGACCAGCCTGGATGACATCAGGGCTGACCTGCGGTCAATACAAGCAGCCCCGCCGAGTAGCGCCTCCGAAGCCGAGCCTCGATCGGTCAAGCCTGTATCACCTGGCCCCAATCCGAACCCGCCTCCTCCGCAGGTGCGGCCCCAAACCCCCTTGTTGCTGCCCGGTGAGCGCGCATTGATGATTGAGGCCCTGCGTTCGGGTGAGTTTGAGCGGATTGAAGCGACGATTAAGGCCCTGCGTGATCAAGGTTGGCTGATGGATGGTACGCTGCGCGGCGTCGATTTGAGCGGCGCGGAGCTTGTGTCGGCCAATTGGGTTGATGCTGATTTAGAAGGGGCCGACCTGAGCGCTGCCAAACTGAATCGGGCACGTTTTGATCGCGCGCGGCTGGCGCGGGCCAACTTGCGCGGCGCGACCTTGCAAGGGGCAGGGCTGCTGCACGCGGATTTGGAGGGGGCGGACCTCAGTGAGGCCAATCTGGCAGGGGCACGCTTGACGCGTAGTACGCTCACCGGGGCGAATTTCAGCTATGCCGACCTGGAAGGAACCCAGTTCCTCTCGGCGGATCTGAGGGGGGCCCTGTTCGACGGAGCCAACCTGAGGCGGGCCAATCTGCAAAATGTACAAAATCTGAGTTTGAACCAACTCATGGCGATTGACAGCCTGGCCAAGAGCCGCGCTGTCGATGGCAGCCCCTATGATGGGCGCTTCAAGCGCCCTGGCGATCTCGCTGCTGCCGCCAAGCAAGGCATTGATCCCAACGACAGCGCGGCGATGGCGCGCTTCTATGGCGTGTCTGAGGCGGACTATCTGGCTGGGCAAGCCTGGATAGCCGACCGGGCTGGGCCAACTGAGATAGAATTGGAGCAGCCGCAATCAGGAGATGATGACCATGCCCCATGAACCTGAGTGGGAAGATGCTGTCCCGGCGGAGCCACCCCTGCACGGCGTGCAGGACGCTCCCGATAACGTCAGTGCGCCACCGCCTACTGGTTGGCTGGTGATGCGCTGGCTGGAAGCGATTGGGACCTTCATTCTGGTCTGGGTGCTCATCACGATTTTCAACGTCGGTGTGACGATTTTGCTGCCAGACTTCCCCTTGATCCGTACCTTGATCGTCGGGGTGGTGGGAGCGGCCTTCGTGCTGGCCGCGCTGATCCCGCTGAATCGGGCGCTCACCTTGACCCTCGGCGCGATCGTCTCTAGGCGGCAAGCCCGCGAGCGGCAAGAAACGGAGTGAGGAGACTGGGATGGAGCACAACACGATTTACGAGGTCCCCTTCAAGCGTGAGGGCCTGAACGGACTGCTGGTCTTCGATGGCCAGGTGCTCGAACCGTTCTACGCGGCCTTGCGTTCGGAGCCGCGCTATCACATCAGCATGATCCGCGACGTTAGCTATGACAAGCATCCACGCCGACCGTTCTATCGGCTGAGCATTGTGTATCATGCTATTCCCTTGGTCTATCTCGTGCCAGAGGAATATCATCAGCAGGGTGAGCGATTGGCCCAAGCCCTGATGCAGGCCAGAGCAGGGCGAGATGACAGTTGGTTAGATTAGGATTGAGGAGGATTGCATGGACCAGGCCGAAATCGTTGAAGTGGTGAGCAAACAACTCGGGGTAAACTACGTCTTGGCCTTTGATGGCCGGGTGCTGGAGATCTTCCAACCGAGTGATAGCACGCGCGTTCACGTCAATTCGATCAACAGTGTTGAGTTGGAGCGGCACCCACGCCGTTCGGTCTATCGGCTCAAGCTGAAGATCCAGGGAATTATTGCGACCCATATCATTGAGGAGATGCATCTGCCCAAAGCAGAGCGCTTTGTATCCGCCGTGACAGAGGCGATCCAGACCTATGACCAACAAGCACCTTGAGCCACCCGATTGGACCGACCCGGCGGATATGCCAGTCTCACCGCTGCGGCCTGAAGCCCCCAGCAACGATGATTCGTCCATCGCGAGTTGGGTGTGGTTAGTCTGGCTGCAGGTGATCGTCGCTTTTGCCTGTGTGGCTGCAACGGGGATTCTCTTTGTGGCCAACTTGAACGCCGAGAATTCGACCGCCTTCTGGGCCAGCCTGGGTGGTCTGCTATGTTTGGGTGTCCCCGCCCTTGTGATTGGCCTGTGGCGTCTGTGGCGAGCCCTGGTCCTCACCCCTGCCGCGGCCATCTCGGCGGCCCAAGCCCGCCAGCGCCAGCGCAGCCAAGATCAATAGTTCAGTGCGGCTCACACTTTCCAAGGTATAGGCGGGTAGATGAATCCAAAAGATGAGGCGTTGACTGACCAAGACCTCAAGACAATGTTCGATTTCACAATTGACTACGGCGTTCGTCCTCGCTTCATGCGCGACGAAAATGTTGATATGCGGGTCCTCGGGGGCCTTCCCTAAGGCATTGATGTTACAGTCATCCGCGACTATCAACTGAGTGCTGAAGACCGAGAGTTAGACTCCTTCATTCTGGCAGTTGCCAGTAAAGAGGGACGATTGTTCGTCACGGTAGACAAGGATTACTACCGCATTAAGGAGCGGCTGCTGAATCTTGGGATCACCTTTGCCGGTATCCTTCATCTCGACACGAACACCTCTCGCAACAATCCCAGCTTTGTCGCGAAGCACATCCTTGACCTCTACCTAGGGGAGCAGCCGACGAGCTTGCAGAACAGCTATCTTCGCATCTAAACTATCCTAAGAGAGAGGAACAAAACCTATGGTTGAGAAAATACCTGTCATCAAGATGATAGGGGATGATGCATTCATTGCTGACCATCGCATCACGGTCGCACAGATCGCTGAGAATCACTACTACTTCGGTCAGTCACTTGAAGTGATCCAACAAGCCTTTCCAAGTCTCACGCTTGCAGAAATTCATGCTGCGCTGGCCTACTATCACGCAAACAAGGATGAGATGGATCGGCAAATCCAAGAAGATCGGGCCCGTCGGGCCGCATTGGACGGCGACGCCTAGCGTCAATCTCAATGGCATTCTGTCAAACGGCACAGGTGAGCCTCACCCCTGCCGCGGCCATCTTGGCGGCCCAAGCCCGCCAGCGCCAGCGCAGCCAAGATCAATAGGGGAACGCACCAGCGATGCCTCCAAAATGAGAGCATGCTTGCTAGCCGGATCGACTGACACATACTCGTGACCCGCGTCTTAACCCAAGCTTTAGAACAACTTCATAACATTTCCATCTTCGCGTCGATTGGGTTGATATAATACTAAGATGGTGGGTCGCGGACCCATCTTCGCCAAAGCGATTTCGGGGGCTCCATGACAAGTCTTGCTCAGGTGGACAAGACGCCCACCGGCCCTAGCACCACACTG
>JAADYZ010000333.1 GCA_010092775.1 Chloroflexota bacterium | reverse complement strand
TACGTGATTGCGTGTTGTCTCGTGGGCTCGGAGATGTGTATAAGAGACAGCATGATATGAGCCTAAAGCAGTTCGAGCTGGGCCTCAAAAGCCGCCTGATAGGCCGCTGCGAGCTGCCGGTAAATGGCAGCAGGGCGACCATCTCCGATCTGCTGCTCATCGATCTGCACAATCGGGACGAGGCCACGTGAGGTACTGCTGAGCATGGCTGCCTCCAGGCCTGGTAGGTCGTCCCGGTGGATCGGTTCGAGCCGCAGGGGCAGGACAGCGGGCGCAGCCTCCAACAAGATGCCCCGTGCGATACCCGCTAGTACGCCCTCATCGGCGGTCCGGAGTTGGCCGTCGAGCACCGCATAGACGTTGCTGCTTGACCCCTCCAGTAGATAACCAGCATGATTAACCAGGATCGACTCATAGACATCGCTGGGGCGTTGGAAGGTCTGGCGCGTCTCGATGAAGCGGCTGTCTTTGGCGCGGGCCGCCTCGCGGGCGGTCTCTACCAATTGGACGCGCACGCCATCCTCATAGAGATGTACGGAGGGCGGCTGGTAGTCCTCAACGGTGATGATGGCGGTGTCCGGTTCGTCATGCAAGACTGTGACGCGCAGTCGTGGTGTCGGAAACTCGACCTGAGCTAAGGCCTGGCGCATCCAGGTTTGCATCTGTTGGTTGCTCAGCGGGAAGGGTTGATCGAGCAGGGCAGCGGAACTGCGCATCCGGTCTAGCTGAGCCGAGACGCGCAGCGCTTTGGGTCCGGGATAAATGCGCAGGACGGCATAGACGCCGTGCCCCGTCTGTAGGGTGGCATCGTCCAGGCTGGTCGCTTGTATGTCCAGCGCTTCGATTCGGTCGCTGTGAGCACGAAAGACACGGTAGCTACTCATCACTCCTCCGGATACAGCCCTAGGACAATCGGTAGGCGGCTCCAGGCGGGCAAGTTGATGCGCGTATCGCTGACATCCATAAGCAGGCCCGTTGATGCGCCACCATCCAGATTAACCGCCGTCCACAACTCAAGCTCAGGGGTATCGGCCAGCCAATCGCGCATCTCATAGAGCGTCACAGCCTGATTGTAGACCACCATGAAGATGATATGGCCATCGGTATCTTGCGCGACGGCGGTGCGCCGAGCCGCGTCCTGATTGAAATCGAAGTCAGCGGGAACACGACCGGAGTACAAATAGAGCGGACGGCCCTGCACCGCCTGATCTAGAGATTCAGAAGGATAGTAAGGAAACTCAGAGAGCGAGCGCACTTCGGCAGTCGCCCCGCTGACACTCAACATACCACCGAAGCGGTCGTAGCTTGGCGTGTAGCGTGTTCCATCCGCGATCAGAAGGCCCATAGCTGTGTTATCTGGCAGGAAGAATCCCCCGTTAATCAGGATCGGCGCGTCGGTGCGGGACTGCCATTCGTCGAGCGTGGCAGGGCGGGCTGGATCATAATGCACACGGGTGCTGACCTGGCTGGGGTCGATGCGCAGCAGGAGCACCTCTGCGTCACCATTGAGGCGTGCCACCGGCATCTGCACTTCACGAATGGCCAAACCAGGTGCCAGCACCTGCCACTCCGCTGAAACAGTCGCGGTGGGCGGACCAGGCTCCAGGGGGGGTAAAGTGGGCAGGGGTAAAGCAGTCGCCGGGAGCGGCTCTGTGGGTTGACTTGACGGCTCAGCCTCAGTGGAGCCTGCCAGGGCTGGCATGTTGCAGGCCAACAGGGCTAGCAGCGTGGCGAGCAGAGCAATCCGATAGCCAGGCAATAGTTTCAATGGGTCGCTTTGAGTGAGAACATCAGGGGAACGTAGGGCATTTCTGGCTGGTGCCATTGGCCCGAGGACTTCTCGACGAGGAAGGGGAAATGCTGATAGAAGGTATAGGGATACTCATCAAACGCATTGATCTGCATCCCCTGCCCTAACAGCGCGCCGATAATATCGCTCAGGCTATGCTGCCACTCGTACTGCTTAAGGCCCTTGAACGAATCATGGCGGGCGGCATAGGATTCACCACTATTGGTGAATTCGATGGGTTGCTGCCCATTGAAATAGGGATAGCGAACTTGATAGGCCTGGACGTCCGACTCATCATCAAAGATAGTCGAAAGCGGATGAAACTCTACGATGAGGAATGTCCCCCCCGGTTTGAGCATCTGGGCCACCACTGATGCCCAGCGCCTTAGATCGGGCAGCCAGGTTAGGACGCCGTAGGAGGTGAACACGATGTCAAACTGGCGGTTAAGCTGCTGCGGGGTGTTATATACATCGGAGCAGACGAATTCAGCCGCGATGTCGAGATCACCCGCCAGAGCCTTGGCGAGTTCGATGGCCCTGGCTGAGAAATCAACACCGGTCACCTCGGCACCCAACCGCGCCCAAGAGAGGGTGTCTAGGCCAAAATGGCATTGCAGATGCAGCAGCGATTGACCCTGTACGTCGCCGAGGGCGTCCAACTCAATGGGCTTGAGTGTGTTTCGGCCTGCTCGGAAGCTCTGAACATCGTAGAAGTCTGAAGGAGCATGCTGTTCTGCCCAGGCATCCCAGAGCTTGCGATTGGCCTCAAGAAACTCATCCATCTTGGTTTTCCTTTGACTCTGACTTGGCTTGCTCTTCGGTCTTGGGCTGGCACATAAACAGGACGGACCCCACCGTGAAAACGTCACCGACGCTCAGACGGAAACGCTGATTGAGCGCACCACCATTCGCAAACGTGCCATTGGTGCTGGCTAAGTCTTCTAGATAGAGATCATCCGCTTCGCGCACGATCTGGGCGTGCTGGCCCGAAACTTCCTCGTCGTCCAGTTGAATGTCTGCGCTGCGGCTGCGCCCGATGACGAGCTTTTCAGCGGTCAGATCGAGCGATTGATCGAGCCATATCAAGCGACCGGGCGTATCTCCCCCGCGTTCGACTGCCTCGCGCGAGCGCTTATGGCGGATATGCGAGTTGACCTTGGAGGCGTAGTAATGCTGGCTGCGAGCGGATTGGAAAATGCGCGTCTTGCTCATCTTGCGCGTCTGGTTGTCGTACCGGCTCTCCCCCATCTCCATATCGACGGCCTCTTCGCGGAGGATGTCGTGCTCGGTCTGGAGCTCTTTGTCGTCGAGAATACCTGATTCACGGATGCGGTCGGCCATGGCGCTCAATACGCCGGTTGCGGTATCAAACTCACCTTCGTCAGCATGTCGGATCGCTTCTTCGCGGGAGCGGGCTGCTTCCAAGAGCAGCGCAGCTTTGAGCACTTCGCGGTTAGGTTCGCGATCAGCGAGTTCATTGGCGGCTTTGACGTGCACCTTGATCGGTAGTTCGAGCGATTGGTGGTTGACCCGGTCGCCTTGCAGCTCGTCATATTCGAAGCGCAGACGCGCCACCTCGACCTCGCCCAATTTCTCCAGAGCGGGGATATGCATTTGCAGAACCATCGTCTTGAGTTCATCGGCATAGATGTCGCCCAGGCGGAAGACATGGCCTTCGCGTGTACCATCTTTGGGATAGGCGTTCAGTTGCCGCACCATCTGCACATCTGGTGAGGGGATCAAGGTGATCTGGAGATTCTGGCCTACCACGTTGAGTAGGTCCTGCAGTTCCTCTGCAAAAATCTGCGGCGTCTGGTCCGGGTTGTCGATGAAGTAAAAGGCACCGCCACCTTCAGTCGCCATCTCCTTGAGCAGGTCCTCATTAAAGCCCAGGCCCACGCCCATCGTGGTGGTGGTGATGCCTTCCTCTCGCTTCTGACGGGCCATCGCCGCAAGACGGCGTGGGTCAGTAACGCCCTGGTTGGCGAGGCCATCGGTCAGCAGCAGCGTGCGGTTGACCTGGCCCTCTGCCTGCTCCTTGGAGACAAGCTGCACCCCTTGCAGCCAGCCGCCAGAGAGGTTCGTTGAGCCACCCGGTGTGATCTTGTCGATCACGTGGCGGATGTGGTCCTTATGCACGACCGGGCCGGGTTCAACATCGACGGCCACGTTGTGATCATAGGTCACCAGGCTAAAGCGATCATTCTGGCCAAGATGCTGCACCAGGAATTGCGCCGCCTTGCGTACATAGTCGATCTTCTCGCCACTCATCGATCCACTGCGATCGAGCACGACGCTGAGGTTCAACGGTCGGCGCTTGACCGGCTTGGAGGAGCCGCCCGCCTTGATGCGTGCCATCAGGAAGACATCCTGCGCATCTGAAACAGAGACGACATCATAGTCTAATACGTAGTCAGCTTGCATGGTCCAATCCCTCGTTACGTGCCCGCTAGAGTCACTCTATTATAACGGCTTTTGTGGGGTATCAATGAGGCTTGTCAGGCTAGCTCTCGTCGTCTTCCTGCCGGGCCCGCTTGCGTGCAAGCAAGGTTGAGGCAGTCGACCGACCGGCTGAAGTGGGGGAGCGGTCAGCGCCTGGGCGCGGTGCCGGGCGTGCTGCTGGCTGATCTGGTTGCGAAGCTGGCGCAACTGGAGTGGGCTGGCCGGCTGGTGCTTGCGCAGCGCTCGCTGGGGTCTCGCGAACAGCTGACTCAGAAGCTGGAGGCTGATCAATCGATTGGCTGGCGCGCTCTTTCGCAGCGAACAGCGCAGCGGCGGAGGACGTACGTGCTTCGGGTTGGCGGGCGGTCCGCTCGCCAAAGCCCAACGAAGCAGCCAGGCCTTGGAGGTCGGCCCGCGTGATCACCAGGCGGCGCACAGCAATGTCGAAGGGGAGTAAGATGGTCGCCGCGAGCAGGAGAATGGGCCAGACAGGCTGACTTGTCGGGCTGACGGGGAGGTTCCGCGCCAGGATGCTGGCTGGATTCTCAACGATAGCTCCGCCCGTCAATCCTGTGATGAACTGGAGATAGTCTGGATCACCATCGAAGGAGCGGTACTCAGGTGAATAGGAGAGCACCCAGCCAGAGGTCTGGGCAACGGCATCGCCTTCGTCGGCTGCACCCGCAATTCGCACGAAATACGCTCCCTGATTTTCGGGGGTGAAGGTGCCCTCGTAACGACCTGGGGCGACCTGCTCCAGCTCGATCGGCAGGGTCTCAAGATCGGGTGGTGTAATCACATTGGCGCCCATGTCGAGATCGTTGATGAAGTTGCCGTCTCCATCCACTGCGGTAACGACGATACGAGCGGTTTCACCATCCTGGACCACACGAACTTCCACGTTCTGGGTCGCACCCTCTGTGATCGTCCAGCGCACCGCTTGCGACCAGAAGCGTGCATAGTCGGGCCAGCCAGCCCAGTCGGTGGCCCAGCGGCCTGTTGCGTCGGAGGTCCAGGCAACCGAGCGCCCCAGACCATATTGCCACGCAGCCAACAACGGATCATCCCGTTCAGTCACAAGGATTTGCTCAGCGGTCGGTTTGATCGTGCTGGCGACGTAGCCTTGCAATCCGGGCGTTGCGCTGATCCCACTCAGGATCGGGCTGCTGGAGGTCAGCGCCGGAAAGAAGGGCTCCTCGACGATGTATGCGCGGGTGGCGATCACCGTCTCTTCGGTGAAGATCTCTGGGATCGTATCGACGTTAAACGCATAGTGGAAACGCCCATCGGCGATCTGTGGGAGTTCCTCTATAAAGGGGGCGTAGCCTTCACCAATCGCGATCACGGAAAGGGTGATGCCATGCTCTTCAAACATCTCAGTGACCAGGTCGCGGATGCCTTCCGGGCTGGCGCCGCCATCTGTCAGCAAGACGACGTGTTTCAGTTGGCCGGGGTCATCGGGCAGAACCTGGCTCATGGCCAGCAGGCCAGCAAAGATGTCGGTGCCGCCGCTGGCGCGAATGCGTGCCACCTGATTGGCGATCTCAACCTGGTTGTCGGCCTGAGTTAAGGGGACAACCTGCTGCGCATTAATATCGAAAGAGATCACACCGACGCGATCCAGTGGATTGAGCAGTGCAACTGAGCGCAAGATAGCTTCCTTGGCCAGCTCAACCTTGGGAATGCCACCGACGCTCGTGTCGGCCATTGAACCTGACTTATCGATGACGTACATCACGGTCAGTTGGGGCAGGCGTTCTTGATCTCGAAGCTGCATCTCGACGGGCAGGGCCTCTTCCAGGGGCGTCATGAAGTAGCCGCCGGGGCCGTAGGCATTCGGACCGCCAACAACCACCAGTCCGCCACCCAAATCGCGCACGTAGGTACGGATCAGCTCCATCCGCCGGGGCCCGAGTTCACGCGCCGGGACATTTGCCAGAACGACACTCTGATAATCGGATAGCGTGGCCAGGCTCAGGGGCAGGGCGGCCGGTTCAACCAGATCGACCTGCAAGCCCTGCTGAAGCAAGGCCGGAGCCAGATTGGCGATCTCGTCTTGGTTCTGGGCCACCAGCAGAATACGAGGCGCGCCCACGACCTGGCTAAAGGCAGTCAGGGCATTGTTCTGATCAAACACGTCACCTGCGGCTGCGTCCGGTATGATTTGGGCCTGGAAGGAGATTAAGCCATCCGAAGAGGCCGTCAACTGAAAGGGAAATCGATTGACGCCCTCGACCAGAAAGACACGCTCATTGACCAAAGCCTCGCCACCCCCCGTTACGATCAAGGTTGCGCCAGTCTCAACCGCACTTTCCACCGTTACGGTCAGGTCAAACACCTGGCC
>JAADYZ010000332.1 GCA_010092775.1 Chloroflexota bacterium | reverse complement strand
CCCCGACCCCGATTGGAACGGCGACGCCGACCCTGACCCCTAGCCCCACCCCAACCGAGTCGCCCACACCCGCGCCGACTCAAGGCGGATCATTAGATGTCGTGCTGCCGACGGCTACGGCCAACCTGGATGCGGCGAGCCTGTTCCAGCGGGTCGCCGTGTTAGATACGCATCAATTGTTAATCTGGCAGGCCGAGTGGTCGCCCGATGGGGCTTTCTTCGCGACGGCTTCTGCCGACTCGGACGTGCTGATCTGGGATGCGGCAAGCCGCGAACTTGTGCTGAGCATCGATGCCCATTCGAGCGGAGCTTATTCGGTGGCCTGGTCGCCTGACGGGAATGTTCTGGCAACCGGCGGCGGCGATGATCAGGTCAAGTTATGGGACCCGGCCAGCGGCGATCTCTTGCGCACCTTGCAAGGTCACAACGGGATCATCTGGGACATTGCCTGGTCACCGGATGGCAGCCAATTGGCAACGGCCAGCGGCGACGGCTTAGTCAAATTGTGGGAGACGAACACCTTCCTGCGACTCTACAATCTAGAGGTCAACCGGGGCACCGTCTACAGCGTGACCTGGACGCCAGACAGCCAGCAGGTGATCGCCGGGTACACAAACGGCGACATCCTCTTTTGGGACAGCCAGACGGGCAGCGCGACCGGTCAGACATTGGATGGACACTCGAACAGCATTCGTGATTTTGCCTGGTCGAACGATGAGACACGCCTGGCAAGTGCCTCAGAAGACGGGCGGGCAATCGTCTGGGATATGACGACTTTTGAAAGCCTGTTCACCGTGACGCATGATGGGCGCAGCGCTTACTCGGTGAGTTGGTCTCCGGATGACAGCACGCTCGCCAGCGGCAGCGCCAATAACTTTCTGCAATTCTGGAATGCCCAAGATGGCAGTTTCATCCGGCGGGTGGCGGGCGATGCCGACATCATCTATGCGCTCGATTGGTCGCCGGATGGGCTGGAACTGATCGGCGGCACAGGCCAGGCCAACCTATTGATTTGGCGAGTGCAAGGACAATAGTGCCGCCTATGGTAGCGGCATGAAGCAGATGGTGCTGCTCGGCGACACGATTTGCCTGGGCTATCGTGATGAGCTGCGGCGTTGGCTAGCGGACCGCGCTTATGTGTTTGGCACGCCAGAACCCATCACGCACAGCGCAGACCTGCTGCGGAATCTGGGTGATTGGGTGCTCGCGGGGCAGCCCGACCTGGTCCATTTCAACTGCGGACTCAACGATCTGGCCCTGCCGCCGGGGCGCAGCCGCCCCACCATCCCCCTGGACCGCTATCGCAGCAACCTGGAGCAAATCATACACAGGATCCGTGGCGAAAGCGGCGCTCAGATTGTGTTTGCCACCAGCACACCCATCCATGAAGAACGCTACTCTGCAGGCGCGAATCTCGAATTTGAACGCCGCAACGCCGATGTATTGGAGTACAATCGGGTGGCAGGGGCTGTTTGCCAGGATTTGGGTGTGGCGGTGAATGACCTCTACGCTACATTGGCTGACGCTGACCTGGATCGTTTGATGGCGGCGGACGGCCTTCATTTGAACACAGCGGGCTATCAGCTCTTAGCAGAGCAGGTAGCCACGTTCTTGACGCCCTATTGCGACAGGTAGTCGATCACTCAGGAGATAGAACGGATGGAGCTTGGACTCATCGGATTGCCTCAATCTGGCAAGACAACGATTTTCACGGCGCTGACCGGCCAAGAGATGGCAGCGTCGCATAGTGTGGCGGGTCAACTGACGGTTGAGATGGCGGTGGTCGAAGTGCCTGACCCGCGTCTGGATGCCCTGACTGATATGTTCAACCCCAAGAAGAAAGTCCCTGCCCGGATCACCTACCAAGATATTGGCGGGTTGGCCAAGGGGATCAGCGAGGGGGGGCTAGCGGGGCCTTTCCGCAACCAACTCAGCCAGATGGATGGTTATCTCCACATCATCCGCGCCTTTGAGAGCGCTGCCGTCCCCCACCCAGAAGAGAGCATCGATCCGCAGCGCGACCTGGAGATCATCGACACCGAGCTGCTGTTCACCGACCTGGCAGCGGTGGAGAATCGGATCATCAAACTGAAAGAAGCGATGGATCGCGGCAAGAATCGCGACACCAACCCGCGTGAGATCGCGCTGTTTGAGCGGCTGCAAGCTCATCTAGAGGAGAACAAGCCGCTGCGTGAGATGGAGCTCAACGAGGATGAACTGACGCAGATGCGCAGCTTCGGCTTCTTGACGCTCAAGCCGAAGTTAGTGGTGGTGAACCTGGGTGATGAAGCGGTTGACCCTACGACATTGGTAAGGGTAGAGGGCGCAAAGGTCGATTTGATCGGGATTCAGGGGGCGCTCGAAGCGGAGATTGCGCAGTTGGATGAGGACGACGCAGCGATGTTCATGGACGAGTACGGCATCAGTGAGCCGAGCCGCGCGCGGATTATCAACGCCTCCTATCGGCTGTTAGATACGAATACCTTTTTCACCGTTGGTGAAGACGAGTGCCGAGCCTGGCCCTACCCAGCGAGATCAACCGCTCAGGAAGCGGCGGGCAAAATCCACAGCGATTTGCAGCGCGGCTTCATCCGTGCCGAGATCATCCATGAGGCCACCCTGCGTGAACTGGGCAGCATGGCCGAAGCCAAATCACAGGGCAAACTTCGCCTGGAAGGTCGGGAGTACATTGTGCAGGACGGCGACATTATGAATGTACGCTTCAAGGTCTAGGGGATACCATACCCGAAGGGGAGACAGACAAATGGAGCTAGAAGCATTGCATCAGGTGCAGGGTGTGCAGGGGAGCAGCTATCCGATCTATTTGGGTGAGGGTCTACTGGATGATGCGCTGCCCAACATGATCGTGGAGCGCGGCTACACCAACATCGCGATTGCTACCAACGAGACGCTGGAGCCGTTGTATGGTAAGCCTTTGGTGAAGCGGCTGCGCGAATACGACTCTTACATGATTGTCTTGCCAGATGATGAGAAGTACAGTGGCCTGAATACCGTTCACATCATCTTTAACCAACTGCTGCTGCGCAACGCGGACCGCTCAACAGTGATCGTGGCGCTGGGGGGGCGAGTGATCATTGAGTTAGTAAGCTTTGTCGGTGCGACTTACATGTACGGGGTGGATGTGATCAACTGCCCCACAACACCCTTGGCGATGGTCGATACCAGTATTGGCGGCAAAGGGGCCATTGATTTGCCTCAGGGGCGCAACCTGATCGGCACCTTTAAGGACCCGATAGCTGTATTTGCCGACCTACAAAGCCTGGAGACCTTGCCGGTCAGTGAGATGCGTAACGGCCTGGCCGGGATTGTGAAGACGGCCCTGGTTGGTGATCCCGACTTGATAGATATGCTGACACCAGATGATCAGAGCCGACTTGCCTATCGACCGGAACGGCTGCGCACCATTATCGAGCGAGCAATGGCGGTCAAGGTGCCGATTGTCGAGGCGGATCACACCGGCTTGGGTGAACGGCTTCATCTGAACTTAGGCTATACCTTTGCCTTTGCGCTGGAAAAGGCGACCGGTTACAAGCTGCCACATGGCGAAGCGCTCGCGGTTGGCCTGGTCGCAGCCGTGCGGCTCTCTCATCGGATGGGGCTGTGCGATGCAGCGCTGGTCCAGCGCACCGAACAGGTCCTTCAATCCCTCAATCCAAGCAATGCACCGGTTAGCTACGCGATCCCGCAAGGGCGGGCGATTGATGTGTGGGAAGCCATGCGTCACGATCCCAAGTGGCGGCAGGGCAAGGCGCGTTTTGTGCTGCTGCAAGGGCCAGGCCAGCCCATCATACATGATGATGTGCCACAGGAGCTGGTGCTTGAGGTGATCGAGAGCCTGGCCGATGGGGTGTATCCCCGGCCACGCAGTTGGCGGATGGTGCTTTAGAGGAGCAAATGTCGCTCTTTGAACAGATCGTAGGCCTCATCGACTGAGTCAACAACGACAATGTCGCGATGACGATAGAGTTTGCTAAAGATGTCTGCCATACGTCGGGGCAGACCGGTCAGTCCAACGATGATCATCATGGCGACATTGGGGTGGCTGAGGCCGCTGGTATCTGCAAATTGATTGAAGCGCCCCAGAATACCCTTCGGCAGCTCGCTGTCCTCCATGACGGTGAACAATACACCAACTGGATGATCGACGCTCTCGAGAAGGTCGTTCATGATGGCGTCAGCGGCCAAGAGGTCATCAATGGTCCATAAACTGGCATAGGTCCAGCGAATGACGGTGTGTGCGGCGTTGTCCCATTCGCAAGTAATTGGCACGTCAGCATCCTTAAGTTAAGCGTCAAGTCAAGGCAGTACAGGGCAGGGGTCTAGGCTTTCAGCGCTTTGGCCTGCTCAAGCAGATTGCGTAGGTGGGGTTCCATCTCTTCGACGGCTTCGACGGTCTGCAATTTGACATGACGCAGACGTTTGCCACTGCCGCCGAGGAGAGTCTGCGGGTCATCCAGATCAATGCCGTCCATAAAACCCAGATTGACAGAATCTTTGAAGGGTGCGATGTAGACCATTCCGCCCTTCATCTGGCCCGCGTCGGTGTGGTAGCTGATGTTCTTGTGCCCAGTGACCACTTCGTTCGCGTCTGGCATAATCGACACCACGATCTCGCGCAGGCGTCGGGTGATCGCCGTGACGGTGTCGCTATAGTCGGCAAGTAGGGCGTCGATGTCTTCCATGTTG
>JAADYZ010000005.1 GCA_010092775.1 Chloroflexota bacterium | reverse complement strand
GTAGTCAGCGAGCGGCCAAGCGATTTTTCAAGAAGATGTTGGGTAGCGGTCTCAACGCCTCGCGTGATCAACGTTGATCAGAATGCGGCTTATCCTGGCGCCATCCAGGACTTGAAGCAGGCCGAGGTGCTGCTTGAAAACGGCCTCTGCCGACCGGTCAAATATCTGACCAACATCGTCGAACAGGATCATCGCTTCATCAAGCGCAGCGTGAAGCCGGGCCTGGGCTTTCATTTCTACCCCACTGCCTGGCGAACCTTACAAGCTTATGAAATCATGCACCTGATCCGGAAGGGACAGGTTCGGGGCCTTGACCAAGGGGATCGTCTGGCACAGAAGCCGTTCATTGAGGGCTGTTTGGCATCGCTGCATCAACCGGAATCCAGCTTCTGAGGGGAGGCTGCCTCGTCGCTTTTATCGCTCAGTTTTTGCAACAGAACCCGCCACCGATGGTCGGTCAATCCAGCTGCCATGGCGGGTGTTCGCTCTACCGGGGAAAAGTCAGGCAGCATAACCGATCCTATTCATTTGCAGCAGACATCGCGGTCATACTGACCGTTCACGCACATGCAGGACATCATCGCGCTTGACAGGGCGGACCTGTGACGCTTCAACGGTCACGACATCCAGCGTGCGACCATCTAGCGCGAAAATCTCAAGTTCATAGGCTTCCCCATCAGCATAAATGTGGACAACAACCCCCACATCGCCTGTCTTAAGATTATGTTCGGGTAAGTCGACTGTGACAACAACCTGATCGTGTTGTTTTATCATGTGTTTTCTCCTTCCAACGGATAGGCTGTTACCAGACGGGGCGCGTCTTTGCCTGCATCAACAATCCATACAGAGCGCACCTGTGGCGACCGTCCATCCGGTGTTTGCAGTTCACCTTCGATTATATACTTGATTCCGTGTGAGGTTTCGGACGACCGGGTGACCTCATGGACTGATGCGTCCTGAGACATTCTAAAGCGACTTTCCAGCCCATTCCGGGATCAGTTCAACCCAAAGTGGACGCTCTAATACGGACATTTGCGGAGGTCGAAGATGTCTTTTGATTCACACACTGGCCATCCCGGTGTTATTTTCGATGACTGCTTCACACACGCAACTCTACTGAGGGACATGGGCTGTGATTAAGTTCATCATGAGATCGAGCTGCATCACGCTGCGGTTGGTTAGTCGCGCGCGCGTTTTGTGCCATTCTCTCAATACCGCGTCGCGGTGTTTGGCTTCAACTGCGCATACGAGAGTTGATGCCGGGATATCGGTCTCGGCAGGGACGTACGCATTGACGTTGTACTCTTCCACTTGGATGTCGCTGAACCCAACTGACGAAAGAACCCTTTTCGCAAAAGCCGCGTCGCTCCACGAACCTTTTTGCTCCTTCGTATCGGTGCCGACTTCATTTGGTGGAGCAAGATACTTAGCAATAATATGCACGGGATGCCATTTCATTCGCTGTATCGGTTGCCAGGTGATGAACGCGGCGCGAGCGCCAGGCTTTAGTTGACGCCGAATGTTAGTTAGTGCCGCGATGGGATCGTCAAAGAACATGATGCCGAATTGGCTTAGCACGGCATCGAATGGAGCAGAGGGGAAATCGTCAACCTGCGCGTCACCTTGGGTAAGCTCGACATTGTGGAGACCAGCTTCCGCGATTCGCGTTTTCGCTAAGGCAACCATCCCATCCGAGATGTCAACGCCGGTCACGTGTCCCGAAGGCCCTACCGCCTGCGCGGCCA
This sequence comes from Chloroflexota bacterium, assembly GCA_010092775.1. Taxonomy (GTDB): domain Bacteria; phylum Chloroflexota; class Anaerolineae; order Aggregatilineales; family UBA3940; genus TC-71. Next base: position 5,370 of record JAADYZ010000005.1, on the reverse strand, counting down.
CAACCGTCGTCTTGCCTCCTCCACAGGCTATGTCGAGTACTCGCTCACCTGCGGACAGCCTCAAGAATGCCATGATTGGCGCTGTTCCGTAGTCGCTGATCGGCTCCGACCATACCCACGACTCTACTACATCCTCGGCACTCCAGACATCGCGTTGCTTATCATTCGGCATACGTTGATCTTTCCTAGCTTACGAGCAGTTGCGACATATCCCATGAATCTCAAGCAAGTGATTGCGAAGACTGAACCCAAAGCGTTGGCATATATCTTCTACCATATCGCCCCCAAGACACTCGTTAAACTCCACCACGTCATGACACCGATCACATATGAGATAGTGATGGCCATCACTCTTCATAAGCACATAGTGTGCTGCGCCAGTGCCCTGGTAAACGGCGTTCACAAAACCAAGTTCGCCAAGTAGGTCCAGCGTGCGATAGATCGTCGTACGGCCAATGCTATGATCCTTCTCGCGAACTAAATCGACAAGGGTATCGGCTGAAATGTGAGCGCCAGTCTCGACCAATACCGAAACGATTATTCGGCGAGGTTGTGTGATACGATAGCCAGCTTTAGACATTGCCTCAATGAGTTTCTCAGCATCTCTGCTCATAGTTTTCTATACCGCCTGTTTCCTTACGATTGGGTTTCAGTCTAAGCCACATCCCGGAGAAGCGACATCTGCGTGAAAGGAGAGATAAAGCCCAGGCTATCTTTGATGGCGAACGACGTGTTAGCAAATTGGCAGCAGGTCATTCATGAAGAACGCTGCACTTAACTGCTGCGTAGGTCTCAAAAAACGATTATCATTATAGGTACTTTTTTTCAGTAACACAACTATCTTACGGTTTATAGTTAGGTCATCAGGTTTTGCGAAGCGTACATTCCCCAGGAGCAAAGATATGGATAACCCAGCGCTGCCAGTTCCCATGACCATTCTAAGTGGTTTCTTAGGCGCAGGCAAAACAACCCTTCTCAATCGCATTTTGCAGGCAGAGCATGGTTTGCGCGTAGCAGTCTTGGTCAACGACTTTGGTGAAGTGAATATAGACTCTCAGTTAGTGGTTGGTGTAGAAGGTGAGGAAACAGTTCAACTTGCAAACGGATGCATCTGTTGCAGCATTCGCGGCGATCTTGTCACGGCTGTACTTGATCTGTTCCGGCGTGATGAAATGCCAGAGTATGTGATTATAGAACCCAGTGGTGTAAGTGATCCGCTGGCAGTAGCAGAGACTTTCCTAATACCACAATTCAGCCCACTGATCCGACTTGATTCGATTCTTACGGTCGTCGATGCTGAGCAGATTCTTGAACTTGATAAAGAGCAGGCCATGCTCGCCTTTGACCAGATCGAGGTCGCCGATATTGTTGTGCTGAACAAAACAGACTTAGTCGATGCCGATGGCCTTGCCAAGGTTCAAACCTTCATTCGGAATGCTGTTCCGTCTGCACGGGTCTACCGCACTCAGCATGCAGATATACCTATGGAGCTAATCCTTGGTGTGGGACTATATGACCTCGATCGGCTCATGAGCCGCGACATTCGCGATGTTCATGTTCATGAAGCTGGGCACCAACCCCACGATCACCATCACACTGATCACAGCACTGTGTTTGACTCCTTCAGTTGGCGTAGTGATAAGCCTATCGCCCTGGGAGGGCTCAGAAAGAGCATTGAAGACCTCCCCACTGGAATCTATCGGGCTAAGGGGATTCTCCATCTTGACGGTGAGACGGAAAGCCGCGCCATTCTACATGTGGTTGGTAAACGAGGCATGTTGAGTCTTGGGAAACCTTGGGGCGATGAGACTCCCTACTCACAGATTGTTGCCATAGGACAGTCAGGGCAGGTCGATGCAGTGCAGTTGGCCGCCCTATTTGAAGCCACGCTAGCAGAGAACTACAGTCGTACAGCAAGCGATATGTTGCTGGATGCAATCACGATCTTGCGGGGCGTCGTCTAGTATTGTTTGACGACGCTTAGGCTGTGAAGCGGGATCTGATTGATAGAGCTTCATAAGACAACCTCAATCTCTTCCCCACCCTTTATTGGCACAAAGTATCAATAATCAGTAGTATTATCGATGCTTCGTATCATTATTTCACTTCGGGCAGTTCGAAGGAGTCTTCATCAAGAAGCTGCCTGTTACTGTATACTCTCCGGCTTTGTGCCGACTAAGTGAGGAGATCTATCATGACGAGTAAACGCCGTATTACAAAGAAGAAACCGAGGTTTGGCAATAATCGCTCGTTTTCACTGAAAGCGACCCGGCGTAGATTCCGCTTGAACTTGCAAAACCAACGCATATATGTGCCAGAACTGGGCAGATCAGTGCGAGTGCAGGTTACCGCGGATGAACTCAAGACGATCGATAAAGTGGGTTTGACCGAATTTATGCGCCGCCAAGGACGCAGTGTTAAGGAGCTTCTCTAGTTAGCTATCAAGCGCAAGGCGAATGTACACGCTCTGCTATCTGAAACCATCCCAAACGGGGCACTATGAGTGCTGCGCTGCCATCGCGAACATGAATCCGCCCGATCAGATTTTCACACCATAGGAGATCTAAAGGTGATGTTGACAAAGAAACTGCCTATCACTGTGCTCTCCGGCTTTCTCGGAGCCGGAAAAACGACCTTGCTCAATCATGTCCTCAACAATCGTGAGGGGATGCGCGTCGCTGTCATTGTCAATGACATGAGCGAAGTCAATATTGACGCCAGCTTGGTCCGTAATGGTGGTGCTGCCTTTAGCCGCACTGAAGAAAAGTTGGTCGAGATGACTAACGGCTGCATCTGCTGCACCCTGCGTGAAGATTTGCTGCAGGAGGTGGCGCGGCTGGCAAGTGAAGATCGCTTCGATTATTTGCTGATTGAGTCCACCGGGATTTCTGAGCCACTGCCGGTCGCGATGACCTTCTCCTTCCCCACGCCGGACGGAACCATGAGCCTGATGGATATCTCCCATCTGGATACGATGGTCACCGTAGTCGACTCCAACCGCTGGCTTCAAGACTATCGTGAAGGTGAACGCCTGAAAGCGATGAACATGGCGGTCAGTGAGGAAGACGAGCGTACCCTGTCCGATCTGCTGATTGATCAGGTCGAGTTTGCCAACGTCATCATCCTGAACAAGACCGATCTCGCCGCTCCCGAGCAGGTCGAAGAACTGGAAGGTGTGCTGCGTAAACTCAACCCGGATGCCCGCCTCATCCGCGCTGAACACAGCCAGGTGGCAATGGGTGAGATTGTCAACACCCGGCTGTTTGACATGGCAGCGGCTCAGCGTTCGGCTGGCTGGTTAAAAGAGCTTCAGGGCGAACACACCCCGGAAACCGAAGAATATGGCATCAGCAGCTTCGTGTTTCGCGCTCGCCGCCCCTTCCATCCCGAACGGCTGATGGAAGTCCTCAAGAGCGATCATATGAAAACGGTGCTACGCTCGAAGGGCTTTTTCTGGATAGCCACCCGCCATCACACCGGAATCATCTGGTCACTGGCCGGGCATGTTGCCCGCGTTTCGCCAGCAGGCAACTGGATGGCGGCAACACCTGAACCATTGCGTCCGCAAGGCCCCCATGTTGACGAGTATATGGCGAAACACTGGCAGGAACCCTATGGTGACCGCCGACAGGAATTGGTCTTCATCGGCATTCAGATGCCTAAAGAGCTGATGCTGAAACAACTGAATGCCGCCCTGCTGACCGATGCTGAACTGGCACTGGGTGAAGTCGGCTGGGAACGCTTCTTGGATCCTTTCCCCATCTGGCAAATGCACGAGGCAAACTGACCGGATGCTGGACTGGCTGATCATAGGCGGCGGTATTCATGGTGTACACCTTGCTCATGTGCTCATTCATAAGCAAGGTGTACCATCAGATGCTGTGCGTATCCTCGATCCACATGAGCGTCTGCTGGCCGCTTGGAGCAGCCGCACCGCGAATACGGGGATGCGATACTTGCGCTCACCCCTTGTGCATCATGTCGATCTGCACCCGGCCTCACTTCAACGATTTGCCCAAGATCTGGAGACTGCCCCTTCTGATCTGTGGATCGAGCCTTACTCTCGTCCATCTTATGCACTATTCCAAAGCCATTGCCAACATGTGATCGACACATACCTGCTTGATCGCCTGCATATCCGTGGGCAAGCATTAGCAATGCATCGAGTGGACGGAGGGTGGTGCGTTGAAACAGAAAGTGCCAGCATCACAACCCAGCGAGTCCTGCTGGCGACTGGACGACAGCAACTTCGGTTGCCAGACTGGGCGGAACCACTGATCGCACAGAATGCGTCCATACAGCATGTGTTAGATAGCGCATTCGAGAGCGAACACTTTGGGGACACCTCTACGGTATTTGTGCTCGGTGCTGGGATGTCCGCTGGGCAGATCGCACTCAAACTCATGAGCGACCATGCTGTTACGCTGATCACGCGCCAGCCTCTGCGCCATCAGGACTTCGACAGTAGCCCTTGCTGGATTGGCCCTAAGTGCTTGGATGCATTTGGACAGGCAAACTATCAGGAGCGGCGCTCGATGATTGACGAAGCGCGTCAGCCAGGTACCCTGTCACAGGACATCTATGCCGATGCTCGCGCAGCCGTCCAGGCAGGGCAGATGTGCCATCATCGCAGTGAGATCATTGCCGCAGATGTGACAGACGATAGACGAATCGTCCTAACCTTTGTGGATGGCACTAAACGCATTGCTGATCACGTCGTTCTGGCCACCGGATTGCAGCCTGTTCCACCCGAGCAAACCTGGCTTGCCGACGCCATAGCGCGCTACCGTCTTCCAGTGGCAGGCTGCGGCTATCCGATATTGGATAGCACGCTGCGCTGGGCAGAAGGCCTCTACGCTAGCGGTCCCTTAGCCGAGTTGGAACTTGGGCCAGTCGCAGCGAACATTGCCGGAGCACGAGCCGCAGCCGAACGTTTGCGACAGATATAACTCATGAATAGGAACTATGAAACAAGAACACTATGATGTTGCCATTGTCGGGGGCGGGCCTGCCGGGTTGCAAGCAGCACTGATTCTAGCACGCACACGCAAACGACTAATTGTCTTCGACTCACCCGAGCCGCCCCGCAACGGGGCATCACATGGTGTGCATAACTTCATCGGCTTGGATGGGTTGCTGCCATCGGAAATTCGAGAACAGGCATGGGAACAGATCGCGGTGTACAACAGCGCTGAACTGCGGACAGAACGCATCGTGGATGTGCAAGCCCATGAGGTGGGTTTCGCCCTGATTGGCGAAGCCGGTACATCCGTATCCGCGGGACATGTTGTGCTGGCGCTCGGCTATCGTGATGTGTACCCGGATGTCCCTGGCTTCAGGGAATGCTGGGGCGCTTCCATCATTGCCTGC
>JAADYZ010000331.1 GCA_010092775.1 Chloroflexota bacterium | reverse complement strand
GGACAACCCTGAAGAAGAGCAACCGGAAACCCCTTCGGATGAGCAAGCCAGCGGCGACGAATCTGGCGATGCTGAGCTGGAAGAGGACGCTGAAGCCGACACCTCGGAAACGTCGTTCCGTCTCGATGACCTGCCAGCTTGGCTGCCCTGGCTGGGTGGTGTCGCTGGACTGGTCCTGCTGAGTGCCATCTTTGTGACTTTGATCTTGCCGCTGTTGCAGCAAAGCAGCACCAACACCGCACAAAGCGCGACGGATACACCGGTCGCCATTGCGGCCGAGACGACCACGCCGAGGCCCACCAGCACGCCAGCCCCTGACCCTACTGCAACGCCAACGGCTCTGCCCATCGTCCGGGTGCGCTTTCCAGAGAACCTGACCGGCCTGCAATTACTGGATATTCTCAACGCCTTTGCCGCCACACAATCCGAACTGGAATTGCAACTGACCAACAGCGGCGATGCCAATCCAGGCACAACGCAGTTTGTCAGCGTTCAAAATGGGGTGCTCGATGCGCTGGTGATGGGCCGCGACTTCACGCGGCAGGAGAGGGAAGATTTCCCTGACCTAGCAAGTCAAGTCATTGGATATAGCGCCTTTGCCATTATGGTCGGCACGGATGTGGATGTTGACTCATTGACGCCAGAGGAGATTCGCGATATTTTCGCCGGACGTATCGATGATTGGCGAGCCATCACCGGCCAAGCCGAGTCTGCTCAAATTCAGCGGGTGGTGCCGATCTCTGATTTTTCTGCCCATACGGCTTTTCGGCAGACGGTTATGCAAGGCGTCCTTTTCGTGTTTGGAACGGGTTTGCGCGTTCAGGAGGCGAACTACGGTGGAGTGTGGCAGACGATGCAGTTCACCGCCAATGCCATTGGGGTAACGCCTGTGCAAGAGCCGCTGCCGATCAACCAGAGCGTCAAGCAAATCGAGGTGAACGACGTCGCGCCTACACCGGAGACAATTGCTGATGGCAGTTACGTGCTGCTGCGTCCGATCACAGTGGTCACCCAGGCGCAGCGCTCACCCAATGTCGAGCTTCTGGTCGAAGCAATTCTGACCGCCGAAGCACGCCGCGAGTCTTTTGTGGTGCTTGGTCAGCCGCCAACGGGCGCAATCAGCATCTTCGATCTGGTCGAAGAGATTCCGCCAGACATAACGCCAACCCCTACCGAGGACATCCCCTAAGCGGACCAAGCTCGGTGTAGAGATGAGGGTAACAGACGATGAGTGATCAGGCTTCAACTATCCCCGTGCCAACCATGATCGGACGCTACAAGATTCAGCGTCCGCTTGGCAAAGGCGGCATGGCTTATGTCTATGTGGCCCAAGACCCATCGATTGACCGCGAGGTCGTCATCAAATTGATGCCACCCCAGTTGACCTTGGATGACAGCTTCTCGACGCGCTTCCAGCGCGAAGCGCAGGTGATCGCCAAGTTGGAGCATCCGTACATTGTGCCGATCTACGATTTTGGCGAGCACAATGGCCAGCCCTACATCGTCATGCGTTTCATGACGGGCGGTACCCTGAGTGACCATATGTTGGAAGGCCCGCTCGATTTAATGGAAATCGGCAAGATCATGAGCCGCTTGGCCGATGCGCTGGACGAGGCCCACCGGCTGGGCATTATTCATCGCGACATCAAGCCGGCCAACATCCTCTTCGATCGTTATGGCGAAGCTTACCTGGCCGACTTCGGGATTGTGAAGTTCGAGCAAGAAGGTAGCAACATTACCGGCACAGCGATTATTGGCACACCGGCCTACATGAGCCCCGAACAAGCACGCGGCGAACGCGACATCGACGGGCGCAGCGACATCTACGCGCTTGGAGTCGTACTGTATGAGATGCTGATTGGCAAACAGCCCTTCACAGCCGATACCCCACTCGGCGTGCTGATGAAGCATGTGATGGACGCCACACCCGACATCAGCGTTCAACGTGAAGATCTCCCCGATGGGATGGAATATGTTGTCCAGCGCGCCCTCGCCAAGAGACCGGAACAACGCTACCAAACAGCGGAAGCCCTTGTTGCGGACTACCACCGGGTGATCGGCGGCGATGCCCCCACGATGGGGCCGATTCCCGTCTCGCACGATGACACGATGACCTCGGACTCCACGACCGTTTTGCCGGGTTCAGCAGTGCGCCGTTCTGATCCGCCGCGCTCAGCCACCCCCGTTTGGGCTGTTGTACTGGTCGCAATCGCAGTGATTGCGGTGTTGTTGGTCGCGCTGGACGAAGACATCGGTTTGTTCCAGGCCAGTGTTGAAGTCGAGAACGACCCAGTGAGTGAGAGCGAAGGCAGCGCACAAGATGATCCAACCGATGCGGCCGACGGATCGTCCAACCCGTCGGAATCAGCGTTTGACATCGATCAAGTCGCGCTGGAGAATGTCGACGCCCAAATCTTCCCGCGCCATGAACTGGCCGCTAACGCAGTAGCCTACAGCCCAGATGGCTCTCAAGTAGCCTCCGCCTCGGATGACGCCACCATCGTCGTGTGTAATATCGCCACTGGCAGCCCTGATGCCCTTCTCATCACCGAAAACGACCCGGAATTGAATGCACTGGCCTGGTCACCCGAGGGTGGTCGCTTGGCCGCTGGCGACGACAATCAAGTCGTCACCATCTGGGATGTGATGAACGGCACCGTTAGCATGGAATTGCTGGGTCATGAGGGTGCTGTGTTAAGCCTCGATTGGGTGGACGACACCCTGGTCTCTGGCGCGACCGATGATACCGTCATTTTATGGAACCCAGAAACCGGTGAACCCAAAGACGTGCTGCGCGGCCACACCGATGCGGTGTGGGCCGTTGCGATCAGCCCAGACCGGCAGATGTTGGCCACTGGTGGCGCAGATGATACGGTCATTGTGTGGAGCCTGAGCGAAGGCTACCAGCGCATCGCCACCATTCGTGACCACAGCGGCACCGTTTGGGACGTCGCCTTTAGTCCAGACAATCGCTATCTCGCCACCGCTTCGGATGACCGAACGGTCATTGTGTATGATGTGATCAACTGGGATACTGTCGCGACTTTAGAAGGTCATACCGATCGTGTCGAAGCGATAGGTTGGTCGCCAGACAGTAGCATTATTGCCAGCGGTGGCGCTGATTACACCTTGATCACCTGGGACATTGAAAGCGGCGAGGCGGTGCAGCAATACGTTGATCTGCCCGGTGAAGTCAACGGGGTAGCCTGGCGCAGCCAAGGCGACCAGATCGCCTTTGTGGTTGGCTCTAGTATGTCCGCCGGTGACCTGGTGCTGCTCAATGTCCGATAATCGACTCACCCAACCAAAGGCGATCTTTGCGCTGCTGGGGCTGATCCTGGCGGCGCTTGCCTGTAACGCTCAAGCGGTGGAGTCAGCACCAACCAGCGCGATCAGCCCTATTCCACCTACCCCAACCCTGATCGATGTGGGTACACCG
>JAADYZ010000330.1 GCA_010092775.1 Chloroflexota bacterium | reverse complement strand
GATCGTGTGGGTCAGTTTTCCGCCCCGCCCTGCGCAGGACACGGCAGCGCCCGATCCCGCCCGCATGCTGCAGTCGGCGTGGCAGCAGGCCGAGCACGCGGGTCGTTTTGGCTTCCGCTCCGAAGTCGAGTACCGCCACCATCCGGCGCCCAAAGTTACCAACGCGGGCAGGGAGAGCAATATCTCCTTTGTCTATCTAGAAGGCGACGTTGACCGCGCTGCCGAAACCCTCAACCTCCGCATCTGGGGCGACAACAGCACCATTACCAGCCAGCGTGGAATGATGGAGATCCACATTGCAGATGGCACGGCGATGGGGCGCGTCGGCGATGGCGCGTGGGAGGAGATCGAACACGTTGATACCAGCTTTGCACCAGACAACAACCCGCTCGCCTATCTCGCCGCTGCCGACGACGTGCACCTGATTGACACCGAAACCCGCCGGGTGCCCGCTGTCAACGATGGGGCGACTGCTCGCGAACTGACTGTCACCCGCCTCGGCTTCCGCATCGATGGCCCGACCTTCGCCGATGCGATGCGCACTGAGCTACAGGAACAGTACCAGCAACAGCACGACCTGCCGCTGGGTCTGACGTTGGATGCCCCCGATCACTATCACCACATGGTTGGTACTGGCGAGCTGTGGCTGGACACTGACGGATTGCCGTTGCGCCTGACCATGCAGCTCACCTTCCCACCGCTCACTGACGGCTCGCAGATGGATGCGCACATCCAGCACGATTTCCACGGCTTTGCGTCGCCTGATACCGCTGCGCTGCCGCCGTTCTGGGCCCAGCCGCTCGGCTGGACCGCGGGCGTACTCGGTATGCTGACTGCCGGGGTCGACTGGCGCAACCTGGGGCTGACGCTGGGCTTGCTGCTGGGCATGACCGGATTCGTGGCCCTGATTACCTTTCGGCACCGCTCGAAGGCGGTGTATGCGAGTGTCGCGGGCTTTATGATTGTCGCGCTGGTTTTCCCCCAACTGTTGCAGGCACACGAAGTGCATGCGTTTGTCCAGCAGCAGAACGCGACCTATGCTGCGCAGCAGGAAGAGCACAACGCGACAGCCGAGCTTGAAGCCGAAGTCGCAGCTAGCACGTGGGACCCAACCATTCCGCCACTGGAACAGGCCGATCGGCGAGTGACGGAACTCCAGGCGGGCCGACTTGCTGCCGACGTAGCCACCCAGGTCGATGTTGGTCGCGATCAGGCTGCGGCTGACCTTGCCCAAGTGCGTGATGATGACTCTGATACCATTACCTTCCATCCCAACCGCGATGATGACGGCGATGGGCTGACCAATCTGGAAGAAGCGCGCCTCGGCACCAATGACCAGAGCAAGGATAGCGACGGAGATCATATCCCGGATAATGTTGAGGTGCATCAGGCAGTGTATGTCGAAGATGGCCCACCAATATCTGATGGCACCCACTATTACCTCGACCCGAATAGTATTGATACGAATCGTGACGGGCGGGCCGATGGGATGGAATGCCCCAACTGGGCGCGCAACCCGGCAGATATCAACAACCAAGATTATACCGACTTGCCACAAGGAGGGTGCAACGATACCGATAATGATGGCACACCAGATGTGTTCGACCTCGACGATGACGGCGATGGGGTGGGGGACCTGACTGACGATAGTCCAGGGGCAAAGGGCAATACGACCTACAGCGATAGTACCCCGCTACGCCTCAAGCTGAACAACGTCAACAACCAGCCGGTCGAGGTGCATATTCAGGCCCGCCCGACCAATCCCGACCATCTCACCTATGGTCTGGGCGTGCTCGACTGGCCTAACGACGGTCAGGGCCAGGTGCAGAAGCTGCTCCCCACCACACTGAAGGATTCGTTTCCTTTTACCGCCACGAATGGCTCGCAAGATAAGTACCAGGGGTCGCAGCGCCCTGAAGCTGATCTGGGCGATATGCAACTGGTGCCGTTCTTCGAAATCACCATTCCCCGCAGTAACACGGGGAGTGGCTATCTCCCACTCAAGGAGGGCGTCTCTGATGTCCCGCCCTTTCCATCGGACACCTCGGCAAAGAGTCTATCGCAATGGGTAGATTCGTGGATCGACAAGAAGGTTATGGAGCGCTATGGTATCAGTGTTAGCCCTTTGACCAATGGCAATCTGGTTTTGCATCAACCGGCAAGCCTGATCCGTGACTACCAGACCCAGCTCCCCGTGCTCTTTGAAGCGCATCTGTACTACCACCCCCAGCACGATCAAACCAACTGGAACGCCGCACACGAGATAAAGTTGGTCTGGGGCGTGCAAATCCTCACCGACCAGTGTGACACCAAGTCCGCACCAGACAGGGTAAAGCCAGAGAACAACGACGGCAAAACCGACAAACTGGAGGCCTGGTGTAAGGATTCGCAAAACCGGTTTCGCGTTCCGCCGCAATCCATGCAGCTCTATCCTGAGGAATGGACGCTGGTGGGTGCCCAGGTGAATGAAGAGTACGGCACCGACATCGCGATGATTGTTCAGCCGCCTGACGCCGACGGACCGAACAACCCGCATGACTTGCCCACCAACGGGCAGACAATGATGGCCAACGACCTGGAGGTCGTCTGGGCCGAAGGCCGTGACTGCCCGAGCACCACGAATAATGGTACCCAATGTGCAGGCAGCAATGGCAAACGTGATCTTGCCCTCGTTGACCGGAACGACTCACTCCGCGGCGATGTCTCGCTCATTACGTTGTGGGGCAATACCAATACCTCTCCGGATGTAACCGCGCCAGCAACTGGCCCCGCAACTGGTATCTGTCAGACCGCCAACGATGGAGCTGGTCCCAACGGCGAGAATATCGCCAATGCTGACCCTCGCTGTTGGGGCATCCCGTCCGACAGCGTCAAGACGTGGGTCAATAGCTATGCCACGGATGTGGATGCAAGCACTGACCTGATGCAGGGGCTGGACACGAAAGTGGGTGACCCTGCCAATGGGCAGATTAAACAGTTGTTGTCGAATACCTTCGCGCAAGACCATACCCCGACGGTCCTGTTTGCCCGCGAAGAGCGGCGTCGAATCGATGCGCTCACCAATTCGAATGATGGCAATGAAAACTCCTCACCGCTGGGGAGCGATGGGTCACTGACGTTCGACCTGGACCCATCGACCATAAAGGTCCAGGTACAGACGACACTACACTGGTCGCCCTATGCTTACAAGAATGGGCAGTGGACCCAGACCCAAGCCAGTGAGCGGGTCATCACGGTGGAAGATAGCTATCTGGCCATGTTCAAGCAAGAGACCAACGGGGTCTTTGATGATGGCTCGGGCAATGGCGCGCAGCCCATCAGTGCTGACTCGCTGGAAGGCGCAGCGATTGTTGCCAGCCATAACTATCTACGCCTGAGTTATGGAACCCAGAATATTGTGCAATATGGTGAAACACTGAGTGGGATTGGTGCTGTACGTTCCGATATTGCCGACGGCGTCCTGACCGACCTGCCCGATTGGCGCCTCTACCAAAAGTTCGGCACCACAACGATCTTGAAGTTGACGAGCAAGACCCTCGAAGGCTACATTGAAAACTGGATCAAAGCCAATAAAGATTTTAAAATCCTTTCGCTGAGCAAGTCGTACAATCGTCTCTCAGAAGACGAAACTATCAAAATCCGAACCTCGGGGTTCACCATCAATTGGCGCCAAATGGCAAGCCAGATTAAGGCAGCATTCAAGAAGACCTTCAAAGATTATGTCTTCGACACCTGGCTCAAAGGAAAAGTGAACGACCCGGTTTTAGCAAAAGAGGACGAACCTCCCGAGACCCCGGTCGAGGGCGGCAGATTCATCTCCTATACTGCATTGTCTGTGCTCATCGGGTTGACTGCGGTTGGCGCGATTGCTGCAACGGTGCTTGGGATTAAGGACGGCTATCGACGGGCATTGGAAGTTCTCTTCGATACCTCAATGGTTTTCCTGAAAGGGCGCAGCCTGGTGTCAGCGATCACTGGTCTGGCTACTCGTGTCAAGACCAGCGCTGGAGAAGCGGTGTTTGGCGAATTCCGCAAGACCGTCGAGAAAGGCGCCAAATATACGAGCAAAATCGCGGCGGCAGCAATCACGGCGATCATCGCCGTTGGGATCACCATCGGGCTGGGTATCTGGCAGATCGAGCATACGCCTGCCAACAGTATCGCGCGCGATCAGGAAGTTGGGTTGATCGTGGCCCAGGTGATCGTGACCGTCATCATGATCTTCATCAAGATGATCCCCGTCGTCGGCTACCTGATCGAGACGCTGATTAGTGTGATCGATGTCCTGATCGACCTGTTCTGTGCGATCTTTGACAGTTCAAGTATCATCTGCAAAGGGCTAGAAGGTTTGCTGGCTTCAGAGATTGCAAAAGTCATCGTTTCGGATGAGATGATCGGCGATCTCAAAGACCCGAATCGCATCCAGATCGAAAACTACGACCAGCAAGTGGGCAACCAGGGCCTTATCGTTGGCAGCCGACTCTTGATATCTTTCAATATACTGAATACGACCGCCGTACGCCAGTTCGACACGGTCAACGATGTCTGGTATAAAAACGATAACGTGGACAATCTCCGCAACCTGGATTATCGGTACCTACTCACCACTGAGCAAGACACCGACCAGACGAACCTGCTTGACTATGGACGACTAAAGGATGTGTGGGAGACCAACTATTTTGGCGGGACCGACAACAATGGCTATGTGCGCCATACTTTCCCCTTGCTCTCTTTCCCCTACTTTTTCCATGAAGCCGGCGTCAATCAGAAACTTGACGATCTCTACCTGATCGAGGCGTTTGATATGCCCACCGAGGTTTGTGACGGGTTCCTCATTATCTCAGGCTGTAAAGTTACGGGCCGAGAGGGGAACAATCCGATTGATATAGGCAAGAACCAGTACTTTGATGTGTTCCCGGCGACTCTAACCGAATTCCGTGCGCTCCAGAAGGAGGGCAACCGGTATCGACTGGCGTGGGATGACGATTTTCCCTTGCTGCAAGATGCTGATGGCGATGGCCTGCACTACAGCACTGACGACAACGATAGCACCTATGATAGTGATTTTGATGGTGTGCCCGACCAGGTTGAAAAACAAAACGGTACCAGCCCAATAGAGGAAGACACTGACGGCGATGGCCTGAAAGATGGGATCGAACTGCGTATCGGGAGTGACCCGACGCTGCTGGACACGGACAATGACAGCCTGAGTGATAAAGATGAAGTCGAGGGCTGGGAATATGTCTACAATGTCAATCCGCGCAAGGTCATCTGGGTCACGTCCGACCCGACCCAGGTCGACACCGATGGCGACAGCATCCCGGATGAAGTCGAGAAAATCTTCGGCTGGCACCCGCGCCGCGTGCAGAACGACACCGTGATGTCCTACCAGGCGGGGCTGAATGAGGAACCTTCGGCGCTGCTGCAACTACCACTTGAGGCGGGCGTCCAAGGGAGCGGCTTCGAGGATAAAGCCCGACCGTTCCAGAATGGGACGTGTATCGGTAGTGAGTCCTGCCCACAGGCGACAGTTGGCTATTTTGGCAATGGCGTCCAGTTCGATGGCGTAAATGATGTCATCCACGTGACGCAGCCACTCACCAACGAACTGGGCGCGATTACCGATGAGATCACGCTGATGGCGTGGATCAAGCCGGCGCGCTTCAGTGGGTTACAAGACATCATTGCGCACGGGGTAACCCAGAACCCGACGGGCGAAGTCTTCCTC
>JAADYZ010000329.1 GCA_010092775.1 Chloroflexota bacterium | reverse complement strand
CCCACATAGAGGACGACATACCGCTTATCCAAGCCGACGCAGCACGCTTGAGCCAGGTCTTGAACAACCTTCTCTCAAACGCGCTCCGTCACACACCGTCGGAAGGAATGATTGAGCTCAGCATTCAGGCCAGCCCTGAGAGTGTTCGGCTGACTGTGAGAGACAATGGCGACGGCATCCCTCAGGAACAACTGACCCATATCTTTGATCGCTTCTATCGGGCTGACCGATCGCGAACGCGCTCTACCGGCGGAAGCGGTCTCGGTTTGGCCATCGTCAAGGGACTGGTTGAAGCACACGGTGGGACGGTCTCAGCCTATAGCAAGGGGCTAGGCCAGGGCACAACCTTCGTCGTACGCCTACCAACCTAACCCCAAGCGATAGCAGCAGCCAGCTTACTCGTAGGAGATGGACTCGCGAACACTGATCTGCGCAGCACGGTTAGCCGGTAATAGACTGGCGGCAGCTGCAAGGAGCAGTACCACCACGAACCAAAGGACAAAGCCCTCTGGGGCCAAGACCAACTCCATCGGGCGATCGAAGAAGGTCAGGCCAAGACCAATGACGAAACCCTGGGTGACCGGTACACTCAGGATAGAAGCAAAGACAAAACTGATGAGTCCGATCAGTAGACCTTCAGTTAAGAAGATACTACGCACTGAACCATCAGACGCTCCAATTGCTCGCATGACACCGATTTCACGTGTGCGCTCCAATACATTGAGGCTCATGGTCGACGCCAGCCCCAAACCACCGACGACACCGAGCAGCAGCGCCATAAACACCAGGAACCCTACTATGAAGTCAACTTGACTGGTGATCGCACCTAGTAGGTTCGCTATGGTCTGCGTAAAAGCGATAGCAATGCCAATTTGCTGGAATTGCTCTTCGACCTCCCGCGCGATTTGGTCTTGCGCTCCTGGGGATGAGTCGTCTATGGCCAACATCGCGCCAGTAGCCAGATTGGTCGATCCCTGTGCGCGTGACACGAATTCATACGGCGCATAGCCAAACTCCAGACCAGTCATGTTGACCACACCAATAATCTCCATAGTGTGGGTTGTTGCGCCAAAATCCACATCGATTTCGGTACCGACCTGCATGTAAGGTTCGTTGGTCTGCAATTCACTCCCAATCACCAACACATTGGTATCCCCAGGCCGCATCCAGCGACCCTCCAAAATGGTCGGATCAACAAACTGGGTATCGGGAGGGGGTGCCATCATGGTAAAGGCAACCTGGTTCGCGCTGTCACCCCCAATCCCTGCGCCAAACCCGCGCCGTTCTGCCCCAGCGCTAGCGAAACTCTCGACCTCGACTGGGACGAATTCAGGGGGGCGCTCTGATGTTACGGGAGCAAAGCCCCAACCCTCGACCGCTGTCACGCCATCGATCCGCATTGCTTCGCGCGTTAAACGGCTCACTTGCTGCGGCTCCGCGAGAATGACTTGAACATCCATCCCAAACAGAGCGGGAATCTGCTCAAACTCCCTGAGCATGGACGCGCGAGTACTCAAGACAGCAATGAAGATCGCCCCAGCCACGCTAAGTGTGATCAGTGTGAGGGTCAATCGCAGTTTGCGCCGGAACGTATTCCGCAGGGACAGCATCAGCGGGCGATACAGACCACGCACGCGTGCTAGCAAATCATCGATCAAGCCATTGCGCTGGGAACCTTGAATTCCGACATCACTGATGACTTCACGCACTGTGGTGCGCGCCCCTGCCATGACGGGCACAAAGGCCGCGAGCAGTGGTGCCACCAATGCGGTCACTACTTGCAGGGCGAAAATCCAACCTGGCACGTCATAACTGATGATCGTCACGTTAATGAAGTCTGCTAACATTTGAGTCATACCACGAGACAACAACACTCCAATTGGCAGCGCGACTAACAGCGCCAGAACACCAAAGACTCCAGCCATTGCCATATAGATGCCCATCACATCTTGGTTGCGGGCACCCACTGCCTTCATCATACCGATCTGACGAAGCTGCTGAGAGACAATCGCGGAGATGGTGTTCACGACTAAGAAACCGGACAAGACCAGAGCCAGGATACCCAGGACGACTAACACGAGCACGACCGCATCGACGACGTCGGAGGCCCAGTGTTGACCAGGTTCAGTAATGAGGACATTCAAAACCGTATGGCCATAGCGATCAAGCAGATCACTGATTTGGTCCGATGCGACTTCGAATTCACTGCGATCTGTGATCGATGCATCGGTGACAATTTGAAGCTCATCATAGTTCGTGCTCAAACCCAGGTTTTGGAGCGTCGACAGCGAGACATAGCCGGTTAGGGTTCGTGCTTGTGAAGCAGGTATGACGTTGAAATCATGCACGACCCCAACAACCTGTAGTTCGCGGAGGGAGTTGTCGGGCAGTTCAACTTCAATGCTGTCTCCAACCTCAGCCTCTAACAGAGTGATCGACTGGCGCTCGAATAGAATTTCACGTCTGGCAGGATCGAGCGTGCCTTCTTCCAGGCTAACCCGGTTGATGTCCATCTGGCTGAAATCCGGCACAGCAATCAAGTCGACAGCCAACCAGCTCGATCCGGTCCACACTTGAACCTGCGCAGATGAACGGGCTCCAACCTCCTGCACATAAGGGAAGTTACGCACGGTCCGCACCAAATTATCGTCAAATGGGGTAAGCGTGTACGTGAGCGTAGCTGGGTTGCTATCGCGGAAGCCATCATTCATATTGTCCAGCAAGACGTTGCGGGTGATGAACATGCCGCCAAAGGCGAAAACGCCCACTGCGATCGCCAACACGACCAAAATGGTGCGTGGTTTATTGCTCCAAATATCGCGCAGGACCTTACGCCAGCGCGGACTAATGCCAATCGTGTTCATCCGAAGGGACCTCCACCGTTCCATCCATAGTCAACAATTTCACCGTCAGCCAGGGTGACCGTTCGGCTAGCACGGTCAGCCAGATCATTGTCGTGGGTCACCATCAGGATCGTTTTGCCCTTAGCTACCAGGTCCTCAAACAAATGGAAAATAGCATCAGCCGTGCGTGAGTCGAGGTTACCGGTTGGTTCGTCCGCAACTATCAGCGGCGGATCATTGGCCAGGGAGCGAGCGATAGCTGCGCGCTGCTGCTGCCCACCCGATACCTGTGACGGCAGCTTGTGCGCATGTTCTGCGATGTCCACTAAGCTCAGCAGATGCATGGCTCGTTCGACCCGCTCGCGAGGCGCATACATTTTGCAGAAGTCCATTGGAAGAAGGCAGTTCTCTAGGATGGTCAGCGTTGGCAAGAGCTGGAAGAACTGAAAGACCACACCCAGATTTCGTCCGCGCCACTGGGCAATCTGACCTTCCTTCATGTTGTGGATGCCTGTACCTGCTACGATCACCTCGCCACTGGTCGGATGGTCAATTCCGCTAATCATGTTGATCATGGTGGATTTGCCAGAACCTGACTTGCCCACAACGGCGATAAACTCGCCATCAAAAACTCTAAAATTGATCCCGCGCAGCGCGATAAATTCGCCCGCATCAGTTTTGTAGGTCTTGACCACATCAATAAGGTCAATAAGGTTTACACGCCCATTTTGCTCTTGTGTTGCTACAACCTCTTCTTGTTGTCGTCGAGTGCCGATAATTGCCATGGTGATCTTTCCTCTACAGTGAATCATCCTTGTTGATACACGCATAACATTAGCAGGGCGCTATCATCAGCTTGTGCAGGAAATATGCAAAAGCTATGCAGAGCCCATAAGCGCTATACTCTGGTGGGGCAAGAACTCCCATCGAAATGATTCTCCTCAGCAAAGGATGCCAGAGATGCGTATTGGTTTGCAGATGCCGGTGTTCAGCCATGCAGAGACCACACAACTTGCCACATGGATTAAAGATGTTGCACAGACGGCTGATCAGGGTGGTTTTGCTAGCTTGTGGGTAATGGACCACTTCTTTCAACTAGGTAGTTGGCTCGGCCCTGCCGAAGACCCAATGCTGGAAGGTTACAGCACCATCCACTATGTAGCCGCGCTGACGGAACAAGCTCGGCTTGGCCTATTGGTTGGCGGTGTGATTTACCGTCACCCTGCGATTGTCATCAAAATGGTCACAGGCTTGGACGTTCTGTCAAGCGGTCGTGCCTATATGGGTATCGGCGCAGCTTGGTACGAGCATGAAAGCCAAAGCCTTGGCCTGCCTTTCCCATCTATGAAGGAACGCTTCGAGCAACTGGAAGATATTCTACGACTTGCACACCACATGTGGTCGGGCGATACGTCCGCGTTTGAAGGCAAGCAGTTCACGCTTCCCTATCCTTACAGTAACCCGCAACCTCTGACTCAGCCGCATCCGCCCATTTTGATTGGTGGCATGGGTGAGAAGAAAACGCTGCGCTACGTCGCACAGTATGGTGATGCCTGCAATTTCTTCGGTGGTACGCCCAACGACGAATTGAGCCGTAAACTGGATGTGCTCAAAGGCCACTGCGAAGCCGTCGAGCGACCCTATGACGAGATCGAAAAGACGATATTGGAAACGCTGGACCTGGAAGGCGGCCAGACGGCAACTGACGTGGTAATCCGGGTTCAACAGCTAGGTGAGCTGGGCTTTGAGCATGTCATATTCAACATCAAGCACGCCTACGATGCCCACACCATTGAGATGTTGGTCAAAGACGTTTTGCCCGAAGTCAGCAATCTGTAGTCTCTTGCTAAGCTGGCGCTGGGCTTACGTGGAGGTCCAGCGCATCAACTGAAAGCGAATCCGATGCCACCATCTGTAAAGACTGCCGATCAGATCGAAGTCGTATCTGTTATTGGCGCTGGGACTATGGGGCGGCAAATCGCCCTGCAATGTGCGCTGTATGGGCTAACAGTCCTCCTATATGATGTCGACTTGAAGGTTCTCGGCGGGGCACGCAAGCAGATTGAGAATTACCTGGAGCAGTTTAACCATCTGGAGCAGTTCGCCAAGGCAGACCCAAGCGCTACGCTGGAGCGCATCCAACTCACGATTGATCCGAAGGAAGCCGCACAATGCGACTTGATCAGTGAGTCTGTACCAGAAGACCCTGTACTTAAACGGAACGTCTTCAAGCAGTTCGGGCGGCTCTGCCCGCAGCACACCGTCTTCACCACCAATTCTTCATCGCTTGTACCATCCATGTTTGCAGATTCTTCAGGTCGTGCCGATAGGCTGGCCGCACTGCACTTTCACCAACCGATCTGGATTTCCAATGTCGTCGATGTGATGCCACACGCGGGTACCTCGCCGCAGGTCTTGGATGCCGTCGAGGGATTCGCACGCCGCATTGGCCAGATTCCTATTCGACTTCAGAAAGAAAGCTATGGCTACGTCTTCAACGCCATGCTGAACGCGCTCAATCGCGAGGCGATCACGCTAGTGGCAAATGGGATCACCTCGGTCGAAAACGTGGATCGCGCCTGGATGGGCATCATGAAGATGCCGATCGGCCCTTTTGGCATCTTAGATGGTGTCGGCCTGGAGACGGTCTGGCACATCACAAGCTATTGGGCAGGGCAGCTTGGCGACGTCCAACTAGAGAAGAATGCTCAGTTTCTCAAGACTTATCTGGATGCAGGCAAACTGGGTCTTAAGAGCGGCGAAGGGTTCTATCGCTACCCTGATCCGGCCTATCAACAGCCTAACTTCTTGACCCAGCCAGAAGACGATTAGGGGTCGTTTCTGGGGCGCAGGCCCTCGCTGAAGACGCTGATCATATCGTGAGCGTAACCCAGCTTCTCATCGTCGCTCAAGGGATAGGGTGAAAGATGGATGGTCTGTACCACGCTGACAATGGAGCCAGCCAACAAGATAAGCTGGGGTGTTGCAATAAGTTTCGCGTCACGAGCCCGCTCAAAAATCTGTTCGATCGGATGGTAAAGCGCTTCATACGCAGCAAAGGTGAGGTGCTGTG
Source organism: Chloroflexota bacterium (assembly GCA_010092775.1). Classification (GTDB taxonomy): domain Bacteria; phylum Chloroflexota; class Anaerolineae; order Aggregatilineales; family UBA3940; genus TC-71. The sequence continues at coordinate 123 of JAADYZ010000329.1, read as the reverse complement.
CTACTTCTGGGGCCAACGATTTGAAGTCTGCGTGAATCATCCGCGACAAATCCATTGGAGGTTGGGAGAGCAGCCAGGCGGCCACCGCACGCAGTTGATCCTGCCAATCCGCTCCAGCCGCAT
>JAADYZ010000039.1 GCA_010092775.1 Chloroflexota bacterium | reverse complement strand
CCCCCCCCCCCCGCCCCCCCCCCCCCCCCCCCCCCCCCCCGCCACTCCGCCGCGCCGGCCGCCGCCCCCCGCCTCCGCGCCCCCCCCCCCCCCCCCCCCCCCCCCCGCCGGCGGACTATGGTCTGCGATTGCTCAGTATCACCGCATATTCGATCCCCGTGTTCTGGCTAGGGTTGATGTTTCAGATCGTTTTTGGACTCTGGCTCGGATGGGCACCAGTCGCAGGTCGACTTGACCCAGAAATCAATACCACATTGGTGCGCACGACTAACCTGCTCGTTGTCGACTCGATCATGACTGGCAACTGGCCCGCCTTCTGGGACGCCTTACATCACATTGTGCTGCCAGCCCTCTCGCTCGGCCTGATTCTGATGGGTGTATTCCTGCGCCTCAGTCGCATCAACGTGATCGAGACCCTCGTGCAAGACTACATCACAGCCTCACGTGCACGTGGCATTCGTGAGTTCATTGTTGTTTATCGTCATGCGTTGACCAACGCGCTGATTCCCATTGTGGCGCTGGTTGGTCTGCAATTCTCGGTGCTACTGGCTGGAGCCGTCCTCACCGAGACCACCTTTAGTTGGCCTGGCATGGGTCTCTATCTGGTGGAGCGCATTGGTGAGCGTGACTACACGGCGGTGCAAGGCGTCATTACCATATTTGCATTGTCAGTCGCGCTGATCAGTCTGGCGACCGATATTGTATACGCGTTCCTCGATCCACGGATCCGTTACTAGGGGGCTATGATGGCGCAAACGACATTGGATGGTAAGACACAGGTCTCCTGGCAAGACGAGCTGAATCAAGTTGGCTTCATCAGGCGATTTTTGCGGGCTCGCAAATGGTATGGCGCTGATTGGTGGTTCGCGACTTTGAGCGCTATTCTACTGCGGTTCATATTCAGCCTGGCTATCTTCCCGGGCTTCTACGCTCCCTTTGGCCCACGTGAAGAAGTCGGGCCTGGCTTGTTGGCTCCCGGTCAGCAGACTCCAGTTGTTGAACTGATTGGAAATACGGCCAATCCTATTAGCTCGCTCGATGATCTCGCTATTGACGGCGCTCGGCTAGGCATCGTACGAGGCAGCGAGTCCAGCCAGGTCTTTCGCGACGCAAGTGAAGCTCGCCAGGAAGAACTCGATGCGGCAGGATCCGATCTGCGCATTCGCCCACGCCTGGAACGCTATGACACGATCGAAGATGCCCTCGAGGGCTTGAGCGACGGCGAAGTACTGGCCGTTGTCGGCTTGAGCACCATCGTGGAACCCGCTATCGTCGACTACAGCAATCTGGAGGTTGTCGGGCCTTTAGGTGGGGGCGAGCAGCGCTCCTTCTTGTTGGGGACCAACCAGATCGGGCAAGATGTGTTCAGTCGTCTGATCTACGGGACGCGAGTCGCCCTGCAAGTGGGTTTTAGTGCGGCAATGGTCGCGCTGGTAATCGGCGTCCCATTGGGGTTGATGGCTGGATTTTGGTCCGGCCCGGCTGAACGTATCTTGACAATCGTAATGGATAGCCTGTATTCCTTCCCTGGCTTGATTCTGGCGATCACCATTACAGCGGTGCTGGGCCCAGGGCTGCTCAATGTGATTGGCGCGATTGCTGCATTGTATGTTCCGACCTATTACCGCATCGTGCGGGCGCAAACACTTGCCGTCAAAGAAGAACTCTATGTGGAAGCGGCCCGCAGCCTAGGGGTGCCTCCTCTGACCCTGCTGGCCCGTTATATCTTCCCGAATGTCATCCCTTCCATTGTCGTGATCTTCTCGGTGAATGTTGCAGACGCGATCTTGACTGAAGCAGGCTTGAGCTTCTTGGGTCTGGGCCTGCCACCGGATACGCCTGCCTGGGGGATCGACTTGGCAATTGGGCAAGACCTGCTCCGACAAGCCTGGTGGCTGGTGACCTTTCCTGGTGTGATGATTGTGATTGTTGTGTTGGGCTTTAGTATGCTGGGTGAAAGTCTGTCGGAGATGTTAAACCCGCGTTTGCGTGAAAACTAAACAAGGAGAGATCGGACGATGGCATCTGAACGTGAACTCCTGATGCACCTGGAGAACCTCAGCGTCAACTATAGAACCCGCCGAGGCTGGGTCAGCGCAGTTGACGACGTGACCATGGACATCTACAAGGGTGAGGTGCTCGGGTTGGTTGGTGAGTCGGGCTCGGGCAAAAGCACATTAGGCAAAGCCTTGATGCGCCTGAACCCGCGTTCCGCCCGGGTGACTGGCAAGCTGATGTTTCTCGGTGAAGACTTGATGACGTATTCGAATGCTCAAATGCGACGCATTCGCGGCGATAGGATTAGCATGGTCTTTCAGGACCCAATGACCTCACTCAATCCCATCCAGCGAATCGTGAACCACATCACCGAAACGATCCGCACTCACCAACCGCAAACCCCAGAGTCGGAGGCCGTCAACCGCGCCAAGGAGCTGGTAGACGTGTTGGGCATCTCAGACAATCGTCTGGATGATTACCCACACCAACTCTCAGGCGGTATGCGCCAGCGCATCATGATTGCTTTGGGGCTGGCTCTGAATGCCGACCTGATCATCGCTGACGAGGCGACGACATCGCTTGACGTGATTGTTGAGGCGCAGTTCATGGCGCTGCTGAAAGACTTGTGTCGCGAATTCAATCTGACCATCCTTTTGATCACACACAATATCGGTCTGGTGGCTCAACTGGCTGACCGCGTGGCGGTGATGTACGCGGGGCGGCTGGCCGAAGTCGGCCCGGTTGAAACGATCTTCAAGGACCCACAGCATCCCTATACACGAGGTTTGTTGGGGGCGGTCCCGACCATTTTGCTGGATGATCACGAAGAGCTTTATCGGATGGAAGGTTCTCCTCCCGATCTGATCGCGCCCCCGCCGGGATGCCGCTTTCATCCACGCTGTAAGCATGCGATGGATGTTTGCAAAATCGAGACACCGGTGTTCAAACCCATTGAAAATGGCAATGCGACGAGCTGCTGGCTGTATGACGACATCCCCGCCGAATTCACAGGGGAGCTGCTGGTGTCGGCTCAGGAGGTTGTAGGCACATGACAGACCAAACCAATCATGATGTGCTGCTTGAGATGAAGGACGTAAAGAAACACTTTCCGGTGAAGCAGAGTGTGTTCGAGCGGGTGGCTGGTGAATCCCAAAAAGCGGTGCGCGCTGTTGACGGTGTGAGCTTCCACATCAATCGTGGTGAGGTATTAGGCCTGGCTGGCGAGTCTGGCTCCGGCAAGACGACCATCGGACGCCTGGCTCTGCGCCTGCTTGATGCCACCGACGGCCAGGTGATCCTGGATGGTGTGGTTCTGAATGACCTCTCCGCTGAAGAGCTGCGCAGGACGCGCAAGCGGATGCAGGTGATCTTCCAGGACCCGATGGCTTCGCTCAACCCACGCATGACGATCGGTGAAGGTGTCGGGCATGGCTATAAGATTCATCTCAACTCAGATCCGGCGGCGGTGCGTCGTGCCGTGCTCGAAATCATGGAGAAGGTCGGCCTGACCCCTGCCGATGTACTCTACGACAAGTATCCTCATCAGCTTTCTGGTGGGCAGCGTCAACGTGCGGTGATTGCGCGCGCGTTGATCACACGGCCCGATTTGATCGTGGCTGATGAACCGATCGCTATGGCAGATGTCTCGGTTCGTGTGTTGCTGCTCGACCTGATGAAGCAGTTGAAAGAGGAGTTTAATCTGACCTACCTGTTCATCACGCACGACCTCGCCACTGCCAAGTACATTTGTGACCGAATCGGGGTCATGTATCTGGGTAAGTTGGTCGAAATCGGTGACCTACGCGATATTTATGGCAACCCGCGGCATCCCTACACCCAGGCCCTGCTGGCCGCCGTGCCAGTGCCTGATCCGACCCTGCGCACAGATGACCCACCGATCCGCGGCGAGATTCCTAACGCGATCAATCCGCCATCTGGTTGTCGCTTTCATACTCGCTGCCCAATTGCAGCGGATATTTGCAGCCAGGAAGAGCCTGTACTGCGTGAGGTCGATGGAGAGCCAGGGCACTTTGCAGCCTGCCACTTGCGGACCGGCGACTATAAGCATCTTGATCCTGAGAACCAAGACGCAACAGAGGCGCCACCGCAATAAAGGGGTGCAGCGACATGCAGTCAGTTCCAGTTGATGCAATAATCTACTGGGATGTGAAACCTTGGCACACAGGGCAGGCTTCAATATTGAGTGTTTGGTCCAACACGCTATCGTCAATTGCGTTGGGGTCGGATGCTTGAAAGCCAATCTTCCCACAGGTCAGGCAGGCATACCAGCCGATGGTACTCGCCGCATCTAAGGTGGGAGTGGCTGGCTCTAGAGGGACGTATTCGACGCCCATGCCCCAACGTGCATTTGTAATCAGGCTCAGGCAGCCGACTTCCCGCAGCTTGCGCACGTATAACCCGAAGTCCATGCAATGACGCATCAGCAGCACGGCGGTGTCCATACCGGATGGAAACGGAAACCCCCGTGCGTCCGCACAAACCGCCAAGAGACCGGATGGCAATGGCCCATCTTGGAGGCTCCGCATCAAAATCGACCATTGGTTGTCAATAGCGATGACCCGGCAGCCTTGTGCGGTTAGTCGGCGAGCAAAACGCAGGTCGCCTGCGCCGATGTCCAAAACGCGCTGCCCCGCTTTAATCCAAGTGGCGGCCTGTCGGTAGGTATCTTCATCATAGGGTGCCCACATCGCGGCCCAATCCTGGTCAGGAATGATCATGGCTTACTTGAGGCGCTTAACGACCGCGACGCTGGCATTGTCAGAAGTTGAGGCGTCTAGCGCGGTTTCAATGAGTTGGTTGGCGGCTTCTTCAGGGTCTAGGCGGGTCACGATGTCAACCAGATCACCGTTAGAGAGAACACCCCACAAGCCATCCGTGCAGAGTAGCAACTGATCAGCGGGTTCCCAGACACCCTGAAACAGATCCACTTCTAGATCTCGCTCACGCCCAAGGACTCGTGTGATGATATTGCGACTGGCCATCAGATAAGACGAGGCCAGTTCATAGGTCTCTTGGCTCATTAGCGAGTGATCCTCGGTGATCTGACTGATCTCCCCATCGTGAATCAAATAGGCACGGCTGTCTCCGACATTGGCGATAAAGTAGTGTTGGCCGAAAGCTGTCAATGCTACGACGGTTGTTCCCATTTGGGCGATCGAACGGTCCTTCAGAGCTTCTTTTATGATGGCATTGTTGGCAGCATGAGTGGCTTCGACCAGCGCTGCGGCAGGGGCAGCTTTCGCGGAGAGGTCCCTGAAGTGGCTCATCATGGTGGAAACGGCGATGCTGCTGGCCACTTCTCCGCCATTGCGTCCGCCCATGCCATCGGCGACGACGACCAGCGGGAGTGGGTCCTCGCCATACAGGCGCGGTTGATAGAGGACCCCGATGGAATCCTGGTTCGATTTACGTACTGGCCCAACATCCGTTCGATAGCCGATCTGCAATTGCAGCATGATCAGCCTCAGTTTTGCCCAACGACCTGGAGGTAGGTTTCCGCAGCCCATCCAGCGCGATCCGCATCGTTCGGATCAGTGATGTACCACCAGATGAAACCATCTCCCTCGCGTGGGCCATCTTGTACATCGAACAGGTCGCCATCGTTACCCACAAAGAAGAAAGTGTAGGTTAAACCCGGCCCCTGACGGACTGCTAGGCCTTGTCCGCCCGTGCCTTCAATGATGATGCGGCTGCCGATCTCAATGATTTGAGAGAGCTGAGGTGAGGTGGGGCTGGCCTCTGGAAAGGATAAGGGCGTCTCAGTCGGCAAAGGTGCCGCGGTGGCTTCTTCTGCGGCGGGCGATTCTTCAGCGCCAGCGGCACTGAGGGTGGGTGTCGAGGTGATGACGACAATAATGGGTGTCGGTGTTGGGATCAAGCCGGATTCGGCCACACCTCGGTTGGAGAGAATAAAGGACCAGGTGCCACAGGTTGCGCCAGCGACAATCAAGATCACCAGGCCAAAGGCCCACCAAGGGACATACCAGGCTGACCGTGTTGGACCGCTTGTTGTGCGCCGCCGGGCTTTGCCTGATTGTTGCCCCTTGGGCTTAGCCGATTGACGCGTCGGCATAGCTTGTGGGCTGGGCCTAACGCGTGAAATGCGCTCGCTGGCGCTGCGCGGGTCTGATGGGAGCTCAGGTGAGCGGCGTTCCGGTGATGGGTCTCTGGGTGATGATTTATCCATCGATCGTTCGGCGCTATTCAGCTCTCATCACTAACAGCGTGAAGTCATCAAAGGCATCGGCTGGCCCACGATGGGATTGCACCACGCTATGGATGCTACGTGCGATGCGATCGGCGTCATAAATGCGGATGTTCTTCGCCAGGCTGGCCATCCGGTCGCGCCCGAAGGGTTCGCCTTGCATATTGCGCATATCCGTTACGCCATCGCTGTAGATGACCATCGTATCGCCGGGGGCCATTGCGATCTGGCAGCGCTCGAAGGTTGGCGTAGATTCACGCCACAGACCTAAGAAACGGCCTTTGCCACCCACAAATTCGGTGCTGGCATCGTTGCGTACGTAGAGTGGCTCGTCGTGGCCAGCCCGCACATAGGTGAAGT
>JAADYZ010000328.1 GCA_010092775.1 Chloroflexota bacterium | reverse complement strand
AGATGTGTATAAGAGACAGTCATTAGATCGAGTGACGGAGCGCGGCGATGAGTTGGGCCAACTGGCCGAAACCTTCCGCTCGATGGTGCGTGAAGTCTATCAACGTGAGGCATTGCTCAAGCAGCAGGTGATGGACCTGCGGATTGAGATCGATGAGGTCCGCCAGAAGCAGCAGGTCGAGGAGATCACCAGCACCGAGTACTTCCAGGACCTCCAGTCCAAAGCCGAATTCCTGCGCAAGCGCCGGCAATCACAGCAGGATCAAGACGACTAGTTCGGCAGACACCATCTTGAGTCTTCCAGGCCTCCCTTCGTGGAGGCCTGTTGGTTTGAGCTGATCAACCCCCCGCTTCTGTCGCAGCCTGAGGCTAAGCGGGTAAACTAGGGGGCACTCGACATCTTCCCGCAACCTAGGATTCGCCCTTATGTTCAGTATGCTTCCCCCTCCCCAACGCATCTTTATCATCGCCATGCTGGTGGCCTGGCTGGTCTTATACATCGTCGGCATGATTGCCGGGACGCCCAACGAAGATCGCTCACGGCGCTTTCTTCGCTCAGCCAAGATCGCCATGGTGATCATCACAGTAGTCCTGGGCATCTTCTGGTTGGTCTACACCTGGGCCGATCCCTCAACCAATCGCTTTGCGGTGTGGATTATGGCCGGCTTGGCGGCTTGCGGCATCGCCGACGTGGTGCTGGCCGACATCTTTCCTATTGCCGAGCCCCTCATCCCCGCGATGGTTTTGTTCGGGCTGGGGCATATCTTCTACATCGTTGGCTTGTTCAATCTGCGCCCAATCCTGGGGGCTACGAGTACCTTCTTGTTAGCGGCGGTCGTGGTGCTTTCAGTGATCGCCGGTGTCTTGCTGTGGCAGCGCACTATCTACAATCCTAAGGGCAGTCAGCGCCTCAACTACGGCACGCTGATCTACGGCATTTTCCTACTTGTTGCCGCTGGAATGGCCGTCGCAATTGTGATTGAAACCGGCCAGTTGATCATCCTGGCCCTGGGTTTGCTGCTCTTTGCTGGCTCCGACCTGATGCTGGCCCGTTACCTGGTGCGCCGCGAGCAGCTTGTGCCCTATGTGCGCGATGTGGTCTGGATTATCTATTCCGGCGGCCAAGTGCTGATCGCCTTTTCGATCGGTGCGGCATTGTTGGTCTGATGGGCTCGGTCGGCCATCAAGGTCGGTCACGAACGCTGCCGTCTCTATCACAACACTTCTGGCAACTTGGGTTGATGATAAGGTATTACTAGTGTGAATCAACTCGCATCGCCAAGGGGAGACACACTTCATGACCAAGCAGCAGCCGCCCGACGACCAACCTCAAAAACCTTCGGAAACGGCCCTGCCATCAGAAGACCCTTTGTACCTGGGGCGCACGGCTGGGCAGCGCGGAGCGGAAATCTTAGCAGGAATCCGGGCCCTGGTGCTTAACTCGCCTACCGCTCGTACCCTATCCAAACCGCGCGGGCGCGTCATCGCCCAAATGATGATGACCCTGTTGCCTCACAATACTGCTGGACTCAACTTCCTAGGGGTGCGCACCAGTAGCATGGCCGAATTGGTTAAAGTCGCCATTCAAGATATGGCGGGGCCGACTACCATTGTTGAAGTGGCAGCAGGATTCTCACCCCGTGGGCTGGAGTTAGCGTTTGAATTGCCTGAGGTCCAGGTCATCGAAGTCGATCTACCAGATGTGGTGCAAGACAAGCGCCGCCGATTGCGTGCTCTGGACCTCCCACCCAACATCACCTGGAAAGAAGCCGACCTCGGGCAGGTGACGCTCGCCAGCCTACTAGAGGGGCAGCAGGTCTCTGCCATTGTGGCCGAAGGACTTCTGCCCTATTTTGAACCCGATGACCATGTGCGGATAGGCAAGGGTTTCTTCGACAATCTCCTTCCAGGCGGCGTGTTCGTCGCTGATTATCTGTGGGTTGAGGGTTTCGAACAGGCAAAGGACGGGGCCCGCTTCTTTTCGCGCCAGGCGGGGCAAATCAAAGGCATGGTTGAATCCGAGGAAAGGCCTAAGGAGATTTTGGCAAAGGCAGGCTTCCAATCGGTCGATGTTTATCGCCCTAGTGAACTGGCTGAACGGTTTGACCTCCCCCGCCCCGTGCTCGATTTTGAACTGATCGTTGCTGCCCACAAGCCAGTGAAGGCGGGCTAATTGCATAGCGATTCGCAGGCGATCCCGTCACCGTCGCGGTCGAGATCACTCTGATATTGGGGGCAATTAGCTAGGTGGGTTTGTACAGCACTGCACGAAGAGAATGAGCTACATGTTCTAGACTGGCAAGTATAGGACGATCCTCCTGAGGGCACTGGTGCTTCCACCGATGTGGTAGGTGTCGCAAAAACGATTTCGCTTGCGTTTTGTCCGTCAACCCGACATACCGCAAGCGACTGATCGTCCAAGCTGACGCTATCATTAGAGACTTGTTGACCATCAACGTTTGCTTCGCAGCTAACTCCACCATTGGTGTGATAGATTGCTATGCCCATAGCTCGATTCATTGGGACGCTGAAACTCATATCCCAGGCTGTGTTGTTGAGTGTTGTTGTGCGCTCATTGCCAAGGGCATTGTAGTAAGTGATGATCGCCCCACTGTATGTCGTGGTGACGTGGTACTCAACTTGCCGAGATGGTTGGGAGGCGGGTTCATTCTGTGACCCAGACGGGCTAGCCGCAAAGAGGCTGGGCCCTATCAACAACGCTACCGCTCCAAGTGCGCAGGCCAATACCAGCAGAGCGGCGCCTACCCAGACCAAAGTGGGAATCCGTGGACGTTGAGATGCAGGCTTGTCTTCTGACGGGTAATTGGACTTTGCTTTCAGCTTCCGTAGCTGGTCTGTAATTCGCTCATTATTCGGTTTGAGATCATGAGCTTGCTCAAGACAATCAATCTTCAGATGTAGATCATCGATAAGTTGACTCATTACCAACCAGGCACGATAGTCATCATCATTCGCCCGGAGGTATGTTGAGACTAGCTCCTGAGCTTCTTTCTTTCTGCCCGACTTTGCGAGTGCCACCGCTGCACGCAAGGGATCATCCGACATGTGGCCTTCCTTAGGCTAATATAGGCGCCGTCGGAATCTATGATGTAGGTTGCGGTGTTGTTGACGAGACCGACAGAGATTGTTGCTTGTTCGGCTAAATCTACATCTTTATTGTTAATTTCGCCTAGTCCAATTCTCACCATTTGCGTGTGAAGTTTGTCATCTTGCTTTACTCAAAGCCGTAAGGTCCAGACAGACCTGCGTGAACGGTACCATCGGCGTTGATCCAGGCGATGGGCATGGCAGTGCTGGTGTG
>JAADYZ010000327.1 GCA_010092775.1 Chloroflexota bacterium | reverse complement strand
GGAGGCCGCACGGCAGGCGGTCATCATGCTGTGGGATGTGGCCGAAGCGATCGGGCAGAATACCGGGGGGGAGTCTTTTCTGCGTACCGAGTCGGATTTGTTGTTGGTGTGGGGCGCAGACATCGCACGGGAAGACGATACCGAACGGGCTATTCAGGCCGCGCTCGATATTTACACGGCAGTCAATGAGTTGGGCGCATCGGTGCTGCCAGAGGATGATGACGGCGATCCACCCATCAACATCGGCATCAACACCGGACTGGCCCTCCTCACTCCGGACTCCGAGACGGGCAGCTATACCGCCAGCGGATCGACGATCAGCATTGCCAGCCGAATCGCTGAGATGGCCAACGGTGCGATCTATGTCTCCCACAGCACCTACTTTGCCGTGCGCGATCTCTACGAAATGGAACGCCAATCCACTCTGAAGATCCGGGGACGCAAAGACCCGATCGAAGTTTACCGCGTGATCAGCGCGCGAACGCCTGAACAACGTGACCAGATGATGAGCGTTGAAGGCGTCGAGACGCAGATGATCGGACGGCGTGCCGAACTGGATACGCTCAAGAGCGCCTTCTTCTACGTCGTGGAGGACACCGAGACCCAGGTGATTACCATCGTTGGTGAGCCAGGTGTCGGCAAGTCGCGGCTGGCCTACGAATTCCGCCGCTGGGCCGAACGCCGCGAAGACTCAACGTTCTGGCTGCGCGGCCATGCCAGCTCCTGGCTGACACACCGACCCTATGGGCTGCTGCGCGATATGCTGGCTCACTTCTTCGACATCCGGGACAGCGATAGCCCCCCTGTGGTGAAGGAAAAACTAGAGTCGATCATCGGCAAGCTGGGCACCCTGGCCACCCAAGAAATGGCCCATCTGGTCGGCTTCCTGGTTGGCCTGGGCTTTATGGACAGCCCTTATGTGCGCCAATTCCAAAGCGACTCGCAGCAGTTGACCATCCGCGCCAAAGGCGCTTTCAGCCGCTTGATCGCTGCGATGGCTCGCAAGAAGCCGGTCGTGATCGAGTTGATTGACATCCAACATGCTGACGACGCATCGCTCGACATGATCACCGAGTTGGTCCGTGAGAACCAGGAGATTCCGCTGTTGGTGGTAGCCCAGGCGCGGCCCAATCTCTTCGAACAACGGCCCACCTGGGGAAGTGGGCAGCACTTCCACCGCCAGATCGACCTTGAACCGCTCGATCGGCGCGAGAGCCGCGAATTGGTGCGCGAGATTCTTCAGAAGGTCAGCCGCGTGCCGACCGAGCTGCGCGACTTGATCGTGGACCGGGCGGAGGGCAATCCCTATTACATGGAGGAACTGGTCAAGATGATGATCGAGGATGAGGTGATCATCAAAGGGGACGAGGAGTGGACCATTGACGCCTCTCGTCTGGCGGCTGTTCGTGTGCCGCCTACCCTGATCGGTTTGCTGCAAGCCCGCCTCGACAGCCTAACCTTCGCCGAGCGGGTACTGCTGCAACGCGCTGCGGTCGTGGGGCGCGTCTTCTATGATGGGGTAATCCGCGAGCTTGATGAACTTGACGAGAACACCATCGGTGATCCAACGCCCCTGCTGTCCATGCTCCTGGAGCGGGAGTTCATCTACCAGCGCGATAGCTCCGCGTTTGAAGATCACACCGAGTACGTCTTCGCCCAGAACCTGCTGCGCGAACTGATCTACGACAATCTGATCCGACGGCAGGCCCGCGCCTATCATGGTGGGGTGGCCCGCTGGCTGCTGAAGGTGGCCGGTGAGCGCACCGACGAATACCTCTCGCTCATCGCTGACCACTTTGAATGGGCTGGTGAACCTTATCATTCGGTTCCTTATTGGCTGGACGCAGGCCGCAAATCGATGCGTTTGAATCAGCTAGACGAAGCTTACCCGGTGCTGCTCAAGGCACAGGACCATGTTGTTGGAGAAGACGCCCGGATGCGGGCCGAGATTGCCATCGCCTTAGGCGAGGCCTATCTCCTCGCGGGTGACAATGCCGCCGCACGCGAGCAGCTTGAGCCCGCCGTCAAGCTCTCCCAGACGATCCGCTTTCCGAGTGGGCAAGCGCGCGCGCTGTTCTTCATGGCGCAAGCCGCTACCTTCGAGGATGACAACGAGGCTGCACAGACTCACCTGCTGCAGAGCCTTCCCCTGGCCCGCAACAGCAACGATCCGATGACGCTGGCCAAGGTTCTCTACGGCTTGGGTGATATCTTCTGGCGGCTCAATCGACTGGAGGAAGCGCGGGGCTACCTGGAAGAGAGCCTGAAACTGGCCCGCGAGAATGACGATCTGGTGGCGGTCCTCTATACGCTCAACCGGCTGGGCAGTGTGGCCTTTGCCCTGGGAGATGAGGGCACCGCTCAAGAAATCTTCCAAGAGACGCATCAACTGGCGCTGCGCGTCAGTGAGTTGTTCTGAAGTCAGGGCGATGTCAGCCGGTTGTCGCAACGCTTTCAGACGAATGCCGTATAGTAAATGTGAGCTCATTCGGATCATTTGTGTTGGTAGAACACTAGTGTAACTCAAGAGGAAGTCTAGACATGCCGCAGATTGTCTTAAGTGCGATGTCCGCCGGGGGACTGGTAGGCATCTCCAATCAATATATGTTCTTGCTCTGTCTGTCGATCATCAGCCGCCTGGGTTGGGTCGACCTGACGCCGGAGATGCAGTTCATGGAGAGCTGGTTCTTCATCATCCCAACCGGCATCATCTGGTTGATCACAACAGCCCCAGCCTACCTGACCACCTTCGACGTCACCTGGATTAGCAATGTAGCCAACACCGCCAATGAGGTATTCAGCGGTCTGTTGGTCCCGGCGAGTTCAGCCCTGGTGGGGCTCGCGTCGGTCGGCATTATCGCAAGTACCAGCCCCGAATTAGAGGCTATCCTGGCCGCCTTCTCGGTGTTCAACCAGGAGACCGGATCGATCACGCCCTTGGGCATTGGCCTGGCAGGCGGCAGCGCCGTGATCGCCACCACCCTTCGCGTCAGTCGGACCATCGCGAAACCCGGCGTCAGTGTAGCCACCGGTACCACTGGCACCGTTGATGCGCCAATTTTCACCACGATTGAGAACGTCATCTCGGTGGTGATGGTCGGCCTCTACGTGATTCTCTCCCGCATCAATCCCTGGTTGGTGGTGGCGTTGCTTGCCGTCGTCATTTTGATCACGGCTGCCATCCTCACCTGGGCGATCTTCCAGTTGATTAAGCTGGGGCGCGGCTTCGGGCGTGTTTTCCGCCTGCTAGAGACGCACCCTAAAGCTGGTTGGGCCCTGATCGGCGAGGTGTTTGCCTGGGGCAGCGGCCATCTGGCCTGGAGTTATACGAACGGTGCAGTTGTGCGGATCGTCGCCTGGGCGGCTTATATCCTGTTCGGGCTGTTTGTGATGCTGCCGCTGATCGTGGTACCGGTGATCGGTATTGCAGTGGACATCATGTATTTGATCCTGGGAATCTTCATCGGGCTGCGCAGCGCCGCTGGCTTGGCCCGCAAACTGGAGAGAGACGGTCACATCCCGCCGATTGGCGAAGAGGGTGTGGAGTCCAATCAAGCGGCTGCACCCGCCGCCGGGTAGCCCTGCCTCCGTAGATCTGTAGGATTGTGGCGCGACAGCGGCCAGGCGCGTCCGGGCATTAACGGAACGCCGCACTTCACGACTTGTCGTCTTGGATTTCCCCCCACCGGACCCAGATGGCGCCTGCCGATCATGTTGGTGGGGGGAAGAAGCTCAAACCTGGTCGCTGCCGGTTGGGCGGGTCACCAAAGCTCGATGATGGCGTCATAGCCCAGGGGGATCACGTCGCTGTGCAGCACTTTCCAGGCGACATCACTGCTATGAGGGTTCACCCCCTGGAACAAATGGCGCTGCGACGTGATCCCCCGGCACCTTAGCCTCTCTCCTCAAATTGCTTAGTTGTATCGCCAGATACCTGGGCTTTCCCGCTGCCCTCGGCGGGTTTGGTTTCGGCGTCGGCGCTGCGCGGCAGCCCCAAGCGAGTAGCCGTATCGAGCAGGCTGCCAGACTGCACCGCGTATAAGATGATCGCGCCCAGCCCGATCATGCCGATCAGGTTCGCCAGGATTGGGCGACCCAGGATGGGGATCGCCAGGAAGGCGGCCAGCACGATCAAGCCGCTGAACATCGCCCAGAAGGGATCAACCTCATTCTCGCGGGTGATCAAGCTGTAGATCCGCCCACCGAAGAGCATCGCAAAGATCACCGGGGCTACCCAGCGCATCAGCACCAGCAGCGCTCCCATCATGCTAAAGGCGATCACCAGCACAACCCCGGCTAAGGGTTGACTGAGCGCGGCCAACCCGCCACCAGCGATGAGCGGTTGAACCACCAGCCAAACCATCAGCAGGCTCAAGATCACCAAGATGATGGTGACGCCCAACACGGCCAGAAAGCCCACCCCAAAACTGGCTAAGGCGCGCTCCCGTAAGGTGTCGCGGGTGCCGTTCAGGAACTTCGGGCCGATCTGGCGCAGCAGCATTCCGACCACCAAAAAGACCAGGAAGATCCCCATGAAGTAGCCCAGATAAGCCAAACCCGGCGTCCGGACCAATTCAGGCAGTTCATCTGCTGCTTCTTCCTGCTGAAAATCGACCTCGCCGCCGACGGCGCTGCTAGCGAACTGCTGCTGATTCTCAGCCAGGTAGGTCAGATCGCCTTCAACCGCGCCGTCCGGGCCAAAGCTAATCCCCGCCGGGATTCCCACTGCACCGCTCTCTGTACTGGAGAGTCCGACCAGCCAAGGCGGCGCCTCGTCTTCACCTTCTTCGACCTCAAAGGTGATGTCGCCACCCACCGTCCCATTGATCCGCAAACTCGAGCCGGCCCCACGCAAATCGCCGCCCACATCATTGATCACCAGGGAGGTAGCAGCCAGGCTGGCATCATCGCCGACAGTGGCGCTCGGCCCCATATCGAAGCCCAGCCCGGCAAAGTAGATCGACCCCAGGACGTCACCACCGTCGCCCAGCGCCGCGAAAGCGCCAGCGGCGCGCACATCATCACTGACCTCGCCTTGAATGTTCAGGAAGGCACCCGCAAAGAGGATGTCGCCTGTGACCCGCCCGTTGATCACCAGAGACTCACCGAAGTACATCACATCCCCATCGATCGTCCCGTTGATCACCAGTGGGTTCACGGCGTAGAATTGATCGCCAATCAGGTCATCGTTGACGAAGATGGTTTCCTCGCCGGGTGGGGTGCTTTGGGCCAGCACGGGCACGCCAACTATCGTCACCAAGGCCAATAATCCCATCGCGAGCAGGGTGCCGCGCAGGAGCAGATTTTCATGTTTCACTGGGGCTTCTCCTTGTGATCACGCCGCCTAGCCACACGCCAGACGATACGCATTCTAACATTCTTCTACGTAAGAAGGCAGTCCGACGTTGTGCAGGATGACCACCCTGGGCCGACGACTTGCAGCGCGGGGACGCAAATCGCCACACTAGCCTGGGCAGTGCGCGCCAACTGGTCGATGAAGGCGGTGGGCTATTGTTCGCCCAGTCCGGCGAGGGCCTGAATACCGACTGCTCATCCGAATGTCCAAGCGGTTGATGTACTATTCTACTGCGCTACTAATGCCGCAGTGGCAGATAGCGCGCAAAGCGTAATGCGGTTGATCAAGCGGCCACTTTGACTTCTGCCCCTCGCTGGCGTAAGATGAAGAACATCATCCACACGGTTGCGCAGGGACAGTTGGGATGGAAGACCTACTCGGACGGGAATTCGGACGCTACACGATCGAAGAGCGCATGAGCGGCGGGGGCATGTCGAGCATGTATCGGGCCAGCCAGGGCTCGATGGGCCGCTCAGTAGTCATCAAGGTGATCTCGCGCACCTTGATCGTCGATAATCCCAGTTTGCTGGAGCGCTTCTACCGCGAGATCGAAGTGGCCACCACTCTGCAACATCCACACATTGTGCCCGTTTACGATTACGGCGAGATCGATAACTACCCCTTCATTGTGATGCCCTACCTCAGCGGCGGCAACCTCAGCGAACGCATCCGTGCCGACGGCCCGATGGCCTTGGATGAAACCCTGCCCATCATGCGCCAGATTGCAAGCGCACTCGATTTTGCGCACGCCCGCAAAGTGATCCACCGCGATGTGAAGCCGGGCAACATCCTGATGGATACGGAGGGCAACGCCTATCTGAGCGATTTTGGCATGGCCCGCATGCTGGGCACGGCCCATATCACCTCTGCCGGTGGGGTGGCAGGCACCCCGGCCTACATGGCCCCTGATTGGGAAGAGAGCAAACCAGCCCATTCGGTCGACATTTACGCGCTCGGGGTGGCCTTCTACGAGATGCTCTCTGGCCGGGTGCCCTACCAGGATACCAACCCAATGCGCGTGCTGATGGCCCACCTCTCCGCGCCAGTACCCGACATCCGCGAGATGCGCCCCGACCTGACCGCCGGGGTCGCCTGGGTAATCATGCGAGCCATGGCCAAGCAGTCCATCGATCGCTATCTTTCAGCCGGCGAGATGATCGACGCGCTCGACACGGTCATCGACCGCAATCACTACACGCCTGATCAATCTTTCGTGATGCCCAGCCAGGAGTTCTACTATCCCAATAGCTGGGGCCGCTACATCCTCAGCTCCGCCGAAGAGATCATCGGCAAAGATGCCTTCGACGCCATATTGATCCGTGCGGGCTTGATGGACTACATCGACCATCCCCCGCCGGATAACAACAAACGCGAGATGCCCTTCAGCCACATCGGCCGCATTCTAGAGAATATCTACGAGGTCTATGGCAGTCATGGGGCCTCATCGGTAGGGCGGCTGGCTGGTCGGCGCACCTTCGAGGCCAATATGGCCAAGCAGCCCGGTGTCGCCAAGATTTCATCGGCTATGCTCAGCGCAGTACCCAGTGTCGAGGCCAAGCTGCGCATCGGCCTGGATACGATGGCACGCTTCTTCAACACCATGACGGATCAGGTGGTAGAGGTCGATGAGGATGATCGCTTTTTCATCTGGCGCATCAAGCGCTGCCCGATGTGCTGGCGCTGGGGCGCCGACGAAGCGGTCGGATTTTTGGGATTGGGCGTGCTGCAAGCGGGCTGTCATTGGGGGACTGGGCGCAACCTGCGCATCGCTGAGGTGGCGTGCATCGCCAAGGGCGATCCCGAGGGCGTTTATCTGATTGACAAGCAGCCGCCAACCGGGGACTTGCCGCAGAGCTAGCGTTGCAAGATCAAGTCCGCGGCGCGAAATCCCGTTTCGAGCGCGCCATGAACCGTCGCCGCTCTGTGGATACTGACGGCTTCCCCGGCAAAAATCAAGCGATCCGCCAGCGGTCGCGCCAAGATCGCACGCTGCCCTTCC
>JAADYZ010000038.1 GCA_010092775.1 Chloroflexota bacterium | reverse complement strand
GCCGCAAGGAGCGTATCGGTCGAATGGTCCGCATGTTCGCTGACCGTCGCGAGGACGTTGAAGAGCTTCATGCGGGTGACATTGCGGCCATTCTTGGCCCCAAGACTACCACGACTGGTGATACCATCGCACGCTCTGACGACCCGATCCTGCTGGAGCGCATCACCTTCCCGGATCCGGTGATCCAGATCGCTGTGGAGCCGAACACCAAGTCCGACCAGGACAAGATGAGCGAAGCGCTCCATAAGCTGGCCGAAGAAGACCCGACTTTCCATGTCTCCTTCGATGAGCAAACCAGCCAGACCATCATCGCTGGTATGGGTGAACTTCACCTTGAGGTGATTGTCGACCGGATGCGCCGTGAGTTTGGTGTCGAGTGCCGGGTAGGCCGCCCACGTGTGTCCTACCGCGAGACGATCCGCAAGCCAGCCGAAACCAATACCACCTTTAAGAAGCAAACGGGTGGTTCCGGTCAGTTTGCACGGGTCGCCTTGGAACTCGAACCAAACGAGCCAGGCGGCGGCTATGTCTTCGAAGATCTAATTCGTGGTGGTGCGATCCCCCGCGAATACATCCGCCCAACCGAACAGGGTATCACTCAGGCCTTGGAAGCGGGTGTACTGGCAGGCTATCCCGTCGTGGATATCAAGGTCAAACTCGTCGATGGCTCTCACCATGAGGTGGACTCGTCGGAAATGGCCTTCAAGATTTGCGGCGAGATGGCTTTCAAGGAAGCCATGCGCAAAGGTGATCCAGTCTTGCTGGAACCCCTGATGAAGGTTGAAGTGGTCACGCCGGAGGAATACCTCGGCTCCGTTCAAGGTAACCTCGCTGGCCGT
Source organism: Chloroflexota bacterium (assembly GCA_010092775.1). GTDB lineage: Bacteria > Chloroflexota > Anaerolineae > Aggregatilineales > UBA3940 > TC-71. The sequence goes on along the minus strand of JAADYZ010000038.1, from coordinate 2,791 downwards.
CGCGGTCAGATCCAATCGATGGAGCAGCGGCCTGGTGGTGCCCAATCCATCATCGCCTTCGTGCCGCTTTCCGAGATGTTCGGTTACGCGACCGACTTGCGCAGCATGAGCCAGGGGCGCGCGAACTTCACCATGGAGTTCGATCACTACGATGCGCTGCCAGCTTCGCTCGCCGAGAAGGTCATGAAGGGCGAGACAGTCTAACGACACAATTTCAGTATCTGCGTCAAGCAGGACCGTTGCTGTCCAGATGGACCTTCCATCTGGACAGCATCATCTAAAGGTGAATCGACTTATGGCAAGACAGAAAATTCGTATCCGGCTGAAGGCATTTGATCATCGCGTCCTGGACGAGTCGGCTCGCCGCATCGTGGAGTCGGCTGAGCGATCTGGTGCCCGTGTGGTGGGCCCTGTCCCCCTGCCGACCCGTATCGAACGCTTCACTGTGCGCCGCTCCCCCTTCATTGACAAGGACTCGCAGGAGCACTTCGAAATCCGTACTCATAAGCGTTTGATCGACGTGTTGGACCCGACCGACAAGACGATTGAGTCTTTGACGCGCTTGAATTTGCCCGCCGGTGTCGATATCGAGATCAAGATTTAGTGATCCGACCGAGTGACATCGGATGGCGCCGATGACGATGGAGGCAATGCCACGATGATAAAGGGCATCATTGGAAAGAAAGTAGGCATGACTCAGGTCTTTGAAGCAGACGGACGGGTCGTCCCGGTCACTGTTATTCAAGCTGGGCCATGTTGGGTGACGCAAGTCAAAACGCCAGAGCTTGATGGCTACGTCGCCGTTCAGTTGGGCTTTGAGGAGGTCGCTGGCGAGATCGCTGATGAACGAGCCCGCCAGCGTAAGGTTGAGCGCCGTCTCTCCAAACCAGAGCGTGGCCACCTCGGCTTGCTCGATGGCGACCAGCGCAAGAGCCTGGAGCAGTCCGTTCCCGCTTTGCGCCATCTGCGTGAGTTTCGCTTCGAAAGTGAGACCGCCATTGATGGCATACAAGAGGGCCAGCAAATCACTGTGGATGTCTTTGACACCGGTGATCGGGTAGATGTGGTTGGAGTCAGCAAAGGTAAGGGCTTCCAGGGTGGCATCAAACGCCACAACTTCCGCCGCCAGCCCAAGACTCATGGTCAATCCGACCGCGAGCGTGCACCCGGTGGCATCAGCGCCGGCTCGACCCCCGGACGGGTCAAGAAAGGGACACGCATGTCAGGGCGCATGGGCAACGACCGTGTCACCATCCAGAACCTAGAAGTGGTCGTTGTTGACGCAGACCGCAACCTCCTGGCTGTCAAGGGCAGCATTCCGGGTGCAAAGGGTGGCCTGGTGATCATCCAGCCCTCCAAGAAGCAGCGGCAGCGGGTATAGAGGAAACCATCATGACGATCAAGTTACCAGTTCAGAACATGACAGGTGCTGAAGTCGGTGAAGTCGAACTCGACCCGACCGTCTTTGAAGCGCCGATCAATGTCGGCCTGATGCATCAGGCCTACGTTCGCCAAATGGCCAATGCGCGTCTCGGTACCCATAGCACCAAGACCCGCAGCGAAAACAACCGGACTAAGTCCAAATGGTACCGCCAGAAGGGTACCGGTCGGGCACGCCACGGCAGCCGCAACGCCCCGATCTTTGTGGGCGGCGGTATCGCGCACGGCCCGAAGCCGCGCAAATACACCAAGCAGATGCCGCGCAAAATGCGTCGTGGTGCACTGCGTTCGGCGCTATCTGCAAAGGCCGCCGAAGGCGAAATCGTTGTTGTGGATCAGCTAGAGCTTGAAGCGCCTAAGACGCGCTTCATGAAAGACGCGCTCTATGCACTCGTTGGGGACGAGACCAGCTTGGTCTTGCTCGCCCAGAAAAACGAAAACGTCGAGCTGTCCATCCGCAATCTAGAAGAGGCGCGTTATCTGCGTGCCATGTATCTCAATGTGCGTGACCTGCTCAAGTACGATCGCGTCATCATTCCTTTGGATGCACTGGAGCAGATAAACAACTGGTTGGGTCTTGATCAAGCCCCAGTCGGGGAAGAGGGCGTGGAGGTGGCCGATGCCTAAGCCACTACACCTGTTCGATGTCGTCATCCGGCCTGTCGTCACTGAGAAGAGCCAGATTCTGCAAGATGAGCAGAACGTCTACGTCTTCGAGGTGGATATGCGTGCTAACAAGCCGCAAATCAAGGCCGCTGTTGAGGAGATCTTCGACGTTGACGTGCGCAAGGTGCGCACCGCGGTTGTCCCCCCCAAGCGTGGGCGCCGAGGCCGCAGTGAATATATCCGCAAGAAGGCCTGGAAAAAGGCCTACGTGACGGTCGAGCCGGGCGACTCGATTGACTTGTTCGGCGTCTAGCGACCGGTAAAGGAGGAAGACTGATGGCAGTCAAGAAATATCGTCCAACCTCTCCCGGTCGCCGGGATATGAGTGGGCATTCGTTCCAAGAAATCACCCGTAACCGCCCGGAAAAATCACTGACGGTCAAACTGCACCGTCGGGCTGGGCGCAACAATACCGGCAAGATCAGCGTGCGCCATCGTGGCGGTGGGCACCGGCGGCGCTACCGCATCATCGACTTCAAGCGCGACAAGTGGGATATTCCCGGTCGAGTGGCGTCGATTGAATACGACCCAAATCGGTCGGCTCGCATCGCACTGATCTTCTATGCCGACGGCGAGAAGCGCTACATCATTGCGCCGCTCGGTTTGCAGGTTGGGGATCAGATCATGGCAGGGCCGAACGCGGAAATCCGCGCAGGCAATGCCTTGCCGATTACCAACATCCCGG
>JAADYZ010000326.1 GCA_010092775.1 Chloroflexota bacterium | reverse complement strand
TGATTGAGGGTTGGCGCCAGCACTACAACGCAAAGCGACCTCACAGTTCGCTCAACGACCGCCAGCCAGCCCCTCAGGCCACACGCGTGTCTATGCACCAGAGACTCACTTCTGTGGGGCATGTCAAATCCGCCTGTCGAAGAAGGAAATCTCCCGTAAATACCATCACCAGGTTGTCTCAAAGTCCTTGACACATACCGGTTAGAACAACCGTGAAACTGCACCCAGCAGAAGACACCCTTGTGTTCTCAAGGGTGTCCAATTGGAACGACTGTGGTTTACAGTGGCACTAGTTCAGGCGCTCAAAGAGGCCCGCTGCGCCCATACCGCCACCAATGCACATCGTGACCAGGCCGATGGTCTTATCCTGGCGTTCAAGTTCGTGCATCATCTGGACGGTAAGTTTAGCGCCGGTGCAACCGAGTGGGTGCCCCAGAGCAATGGCGCCGCCATTGACATTCACAATCTCTGGATCGAACTCCAGGTGGCGGATAACCGCCAGCGATTGCGCAGCGAAAGCTTCATTCAGCTCAATCAAGTCTATGTCGCCGACAGTCATTCCGGCACGGTTGAGTACCTTCGGCACAGCTTCGATTGGGCCAACACCCATGATTTCTGGGCGCACACCAGCTACACCAAAATTGCGGAATTTGAGGCGTGGCTTCAAGCCGAGTTCTTCAGCTTTCTCACGGCTCATGATGATCACACCAGCCGCGCCATCAGACAGCGGCGATGAGTTACCTGCCGTTACGGTGCCACCCTGTTGAAAGACAGGTCTGAGCTTTGCTAACTTCTCGGGTGTCGTATCGGGTCGCATGTGCTCATCTTGATCAAAGACAATCTCCCGGCTGACCCGCTGCCCATCAACCACACTGACCTCTTCAAACTCGAATGGCACGATCTGCCGATTGAAGGCATCTTCTTCGTAGGCTTTGACCGCCTTCATGTGGCTCCGATAGGCAAATTCATCTTGATCTTCCCGGCTGACTCCGAACTCATCGGCCACATGCTCTGCCGTCAGGCCCATATTCATGTAGACTTCTGGCTCGCTGGTCGCCAGAGTCGGATTGGGGGAGATTCGGAAGCCGGTCATCGGGACCAGGCTCATAGTTTCCATGCCACCTGCAATAATCACATCGGCGTCGCCAGCGATGATCCGATAAGCAGAGCTTGCAATGGTCTGCAAACCGGATGAACAGAACCGATTCACCGTCTGGCCAGGCACCTCAACCGGCAGCCCAGCGCGGATGGCGACTTGCCGTGCGATGTTCAATCCCTGCGATCCTTCTGGCATTGCGCAGCCCACCACCAGATCATCAATCATTCCGGGGGCTAGCTTGCCCTCGGTCCGGTGGAGCAGTTCTTGGATGACCGTCGCCATCATATCATCGGCGCGCACATGGGCAGTAGTGCCTTTTTTTGCGCGACCTACCGCTGTCCGTACACCTTCCACTATTACCGCTTCACGCATAAGAGTCCATCTCCTTTAACCATGCGTTTACTTCTAGTTGCGTAAGGGTCTACCTGTTTTCAACATATGCATAATCCGCTCCAAGGTCTTTGGATGCTGGATCAGTTCTACAAAGGCTTCACGCTCCAGGTCCAGAATGTATTCCTCATCAACCCAGTGCGGACCCGACAAGTCACCGCCACACAGCACATAGGCAATTTTCTCACCTACAAAGGCGTCATGCTCAGAAGCATAGTTGCCATCTTTCAGCATGAAAATCTGCACACGGATCGCTGCCAGCACATCACGGCCTGCCGCGTAGATCTTCTCCGGCAGCGGTGGGCGGTAGCCTGCATCAGCCATATGTCGTGCCTCACGTTTGGCTTCTGCAAGCAAATGATCACGGTTCACAACAATGCGATCTTCAGGCCGCAGGAAGCCGAGTTCGCGGGCTTCAACTGCGCTCGTAGCGACTTTGGCGAAGGCCAGGGTTTCCAACACTTGCTGCAAAACGGGAATTGGGTCGGCGTTGGTCACCTGCATATGTGGATTAACGATCCGGCGCAGCATCTCCTTAGTGCCGGTAGCCGCTGGCAGCAAGCCAAGCCCTGCCTCAACCAAGCCGACATAGAATTCACTATGTGCGACCGTGCGATCCCCTGCCATTGACAGTTCGGCACCACCACCTAAGGCCCGGTCGAAAGGAGCCGTTACGATGGGGACGGGCGCATAGCGGAAGCCCAGCATCAGATTCTGCAATCGGCGTGTCAGATCATCAACGACATCAGCTGGTGTCACCCCGCGTGACTTGGCTTCTTTTTGTAAGGCCTGCATGTCTAGATTGGCACCGCCGGAAAACAGCCGGCCATCATGGCCAACCACCAGTCCATCGAAATCACTGCTGGCCCGCTCGATCGCTCGGTAGCCCATCTCAATCATCGCAGGTGACATGGTATAGGCTTTGCTGTGCCACTCGAACAAGGCAATCCCATCGCCCATATCGACAATGCTGGCTTCGTCGTTCCCATCAACAACGCCATTGCGTGCTTTCAGCACCTGCACGCTCAACGCCTTGGGATCATCCTCAAAGCGGACATATGCACCTGAGGCAATGTCGTAGTAGCCGACCGCAACGCCATCTTCGGTCTGATAGAAACGCTCATGCCCGCTTGCCAGCATGTCTTTGACCCATTGAGCGACGGCGAAGCCAGACTCCTCCATGCGCTCCACCGTTTCGGCCACGCCAAGCGCATCCCATTCTTCAAAGGGGCCCATCTCGTGAGCAAAGCCCCAGCGAATCGCACGATCAATCGAGACGAGATCATCCGAGATTTCCGGAATGCGGTTGGCCGCGTAGCTCAAGCGATGATAGGTCACATGCCGCACGTATTCGGCGGCACGGTCGTCTTCGTTGACCATCGCCTTCAAACGAGCCGCAGCGCTATCAAGCTTACGATGTTTACCCACCGACTCGAAACGAACCTTCTGCGCTGGTGTATGCTCCAGCGTGTCGAAGTCCAGCGTCCAGAATTCCTTCTTGCCGTTCTCCTCGACCCGTTTGTAGAAACCGACCTTGGTCTTGTTGCCCAAATAGTTGCGTGCAACCAGATCTTCGATCAAATTAACGAGCTGCTTGTGACGCAGCAAATCGCGTGCTTCATCATCAGGGATGGCTGGATGTAGGTTTTCATTGACATAACCCATGACATCCAACCCAACCAGGTCCAGCAGGCGGAAGACCGCCGTCTTGGGGCGTCCGACTAACTCGCCCATCAGATTGTCAACCTCTTCGATGCTGTAGCCGTTGTCAACGGCATAGGCTAATTCATAGGCACCACCCAAGGAGAACAGTCGATTCGCGATAAAGTTGGGCGTGTCCTTGCAGATCACGACGCCCTTACCCAACACCTCTTCGCCGAAGCGCGTGACGAAGTCCATCACCGCAGGAGAGGTCTCGGTATGCGGGATAATCTCAAGTAGCTTCAGATAGCGCGGCGGATTGAAGAAGTGCGTACCCAAGAAGTGCTGACGGAATCCCTCGCTGCGGCCCTCAGCAATGGCGTGAATCCGCAAACCAGAGGTGTTGGTGCTGATAATGGCGGTCGGCTGGCGTACCTCTTCAATCTTGGCCATCAAGTTTTGTTTGATGGCCAGATTCTCGACGATCACCTCAATGATCCAGTCGGCTTCAGCCAGCCGGTCGAAGTGCTCTGCCAGGTTGCCCAGGCGCACATAGTCAGCCCGCTGAGGATGGTAGAGCGCAGCCGGGCTAGATGATGTGACGGCTTTCCAGCCCCGTTCAACGATGCTGTTGGGCGGCTCGTCGCCCTTCGGTGCAATGTCAAGCAGGTCAACCGGGACGCCAACGTTGGCGAAGTGTGCCGCAATCGCGCCGCCCATCGTCCCCGACCCGATCACCGCAGCACGGCGAATCTGATAGGTCATTCGGCGAACTCCTTTGTGAAGTGGATTGGAAAATTACTAGTTGTGGGTGCAGTCACTGATGGTGACTACCCAAAATCCAATTGGGAATACTGCACGCGGTATCATTTGTGGTGTGGCTTTATGCTACCGTTTGAACCCACGTCTATTGTAGCGCAGGTATCGCACATTAAAAGGTAAGAATTGCGGGGAAACTCAGATGAAATTCGCTGTTAACTACTCCTTGCCCACCCTTGAACTGCTTCAAGCCCAACAGGTTCAGTTCGATCTCTTTAAGCTGCCAGCCTGGCCTGATCTCGTTGAGCAAGTATCCGCGAACTATCCGACTTACGTGCATACGTCGCTGCGAGCAGGCACAGGCAGCGGGTTGGTCAGCAGCGGTGACGCAGCGCCAGATTGGGATGCCATTGATAGGATGCTCAGCCAAACCAACACACCCATTGTCAACGTCCACTTGACCGTCCGGCAGCGCGACTATCCCGATATTGACCCAGCCGACATAAGCGCAGACACCATCGAACGCCTCACCGAAGCCCTGATCGCTGACGTCGCTGAATTGGTCGAGCGCTACGGCGCAAACCGAGTTGTGGCTGAGAACATGCACGGACGGCGGGGCGAAGACCTACAGGCCAGTATTCTGGCTGAGACCATCACGACTGTCATTGAGGAGTCAGGCTGCCAACTTCTCTTTGACCTCTCACACGCTCGAATGGCAGCCCATCTCCTGGGGATGACACCAGGCGAGTATATTGAGGCCCTGCCCTTAAAACGCATGAAAGAGCTGCACATCACCGGGCTACACCGGATTGACCCGGTGTGGGCGGATAACTTGCAGCAGCATGGTTTCAGTGCCGATGCCATCGCGAAATTCAGCGGCCATCTACTCGATCACCTGCCCTTAGGGGGCCAGGATTGGATGGTGGTTCAGCGCCTGCTGGCACGTATCCATCAGGGTGATCTACCAAAGCCCGAAATCGTTGCCTTGGAGTATGGCGGAATGGGAGAAAATTGGCACACCGCCCCTGAGATCATTCAAGCCCAGGTACCACGTCTCAATAACCTGGTTCACCTAGCCTGATCAAGAGGCCGTCTCAGCAATAAAGCGCTCAATCGCCCCGAAGTATTGGTTCATGCCCACAGCAATGAGGTCGTTGTGGCCAGCCCCCGGAACCATCTCAAGATGCTTCGTCTGTGACGGCGCAGCCGCGAACACCACTTCGGCGTCCATTGCCGGCACCAACCAATCCGATTGACCATGCAGCAGCAGCAGAGGAATATCCGTCTCGCTGATCTTCTCGACATTGCGCACCGGGTCAACAAAGTCATCAAGGGTGCCCGGAGGGAAATCCTTGCGCCGCAGGTGTCGTACCCAATGAGCAATGCTGCTCTCCAGAATCAAACCACGATAGGCCCTCGGCTCACGCCAGGCCAGGTGTATCGCACAGGTCCCGCCCAATGAGCGCCCCATCAGCCAGCGCGGGCCCTCGTTGATGTTGTGGCGCGCCAACACCTCTGGCAGCATATCATGAACCACTTCCGCATCGGCCAGTAGGGTACTGCCGCGCGGTATCCCGGTACTCCAGCCATAGCCACGATAGTCCACTACCATCAGCGATACGCCAATGTCACGATAACGGTTGGCCAGCCAATCATAGTCGGCTGCAATCTCACCATTGCCGTGGAAGAACAGCAGCACCGGGCTTTCGGCTTGATGACGATAGAGCCGGTAGCCCAGCAGAATATGCCGATCAACCTGGATGCTGCCGTCGTGCGTATCCTTTTCACGGGTATGATAGGGTTGTGCCGGTCGCGGATGAAACATCCAACGCAGGATGATTGGATCATCCAATTGAGTCAGGTCTACATAGTCCATAATGTGCATTGCTCTATCAATTAGCTTCGTTCGATCAGTCGCCCATATTCGATTTCGATGCAGCGGTCCATCACCATCTGCAATCCGGCAGCCTCGGCTGTCTCAGCCGCTTGGTGATCGATTACTCCAAGCTGCGCCCAGACCACTTTCGCCCCAACCGCAATCGCCTCATCGACCACCGTCTGAAGGTGCTCCGAGCGCCGAAACACATCCACAATGTCAATCGGCTCGGGGACATCCGCCAGGCGGGAATAGCTGCGATCGCCGTCGATTTCTTCAACGGTGGGATTGACAGGATAGACCGTGTAGCCCTGTGATTTAAGAGCACGTCCGATCTGATAGCTGGTGCGGTGGGGCTTGTCAGAATGCCCCACCACAGCGATCACGCGGGCAGAGCGTAGAATCTGGCGCAGGCTTGCGTCGTCCTCAATTGGCATGAATGGCATTCTCCTGGGGATTTCTCTTCGAGAGACTCGTTCAGATGTGTTTGGTTGAAAGTGAGTAGATATGGTAAAAACAAATTCCTACAAGCAGGCACACTATGCCATACATTGTGCCGTGAACGTTCATTCTACCACATAGGCGAACGGTTCATGCAGAGTACACGTCTCGATCCTCCGCATATTCGGATGCCAGATTTTGCTCCTGCCTCCTGGCTCAACGTGGATACACCCCTGCAAAAGCAAAGGTTGGCTGGCCGATCGGTGCTGCTCCACTTCTGGGATTACACTTGCCTGGATTGCATTCGATCACTGGACTATCCGATCCGCTGGCACGATCGCTACCACGAACATGGGCTGACCATCATCGGCGTTCATATACCTTCGTTTGCCTTTGCCCAGGCCGCCGCGCCACTTGAGGCCATCATTGATCGCTATGCCGTTCAATACCCGGTGCTGCTCGATAATCAATTCCAGAATTGGGGCCGCTTTGCCGTCGAACAGCTACCTAGTTGGGTGCTCATCGACAGCGCTGGCTACATTCGGCATGTGCAGGCCGGGTTAGCTGACACTATCGAATTGGAACTCGCTATTCAGGAAGTGCTGAGGTTGCAAACACCAGACCTCTTCCTGCCCGATCCCTTGCCTTTGCAGCGCCAAGAGGATCATCCAGAGGCGGAACTGCTCCCCCACAGCCCCGAGTTGTTCGCTGGGTTTGAGAAGGGCGCACTCGGCATTCCGCAGACTTACATCCCCGATCATCCGATGGTTTACGAACTGCCTCGGCCCGACCTTCGTGCCAGACATCGCCTCTACGTACAGGGGATTTGGCGGGCTCGCCCCGAATGCCTCTCATTCGCCGGGCAGGATGGTGGGCAAGTGCTAGTTCCCTATGTAGGTGCTGGTGTCCATGCTTTGCTCAGCCCGTCAGATGATCCGGTTGATGTGTGGTTGAACCTGCGCCCTGCCAAAGACACCTTGCCCGTGGTCGAGGTTTGGCAGGATAACGCTCCACTCACGCCCGACATAGCTGGTGAAGACATTGAATATGACGATGGCGGGGTGACCGTCGTTCACGTCGACCAACCGCGCTTATTCGAATTGGTTAATGAGGCCCACTGCACCACCCACGAACTCTCCCTGATATTCCGAGCCACTGGCCTGTCGCTCTACTCCCTCTCTTTTTCCTCACGTATCAAGCCATAGGAGCCGAACATGCTGAAAGCCTTTCTGATCTACCTCTCAAAAGCAGCCTGGGCCAAACGGATCGTCACACATTGGCAGGTCGCCCGGCGGGTTGTGCTGCGTTTTGTCGCCGGAGAAACCGAAACCGACGCGATCGAAGCCGTCCGATCCATTAATCAAAACGGCATGACCGCCACCCTCGACGTCCTGGGGGAAAGCGTCACCAGCGTTGAAGACGCACAAGCCGCCGCCAATGCCTATCTGAGCCTGATTGACGCCATTGAGCAGGAGGGACTGCGCTCTTGGGTATCGCTCAAGCTGACGGCCTTTGGCCTGGACATTGATTCCGCTCTGTGTCAGCGCAATCTGATCGCTGTATTGGATCGTGCCAAAGCCGCGGGCGTGATGGTCACGATCGATATGGAGGATTCACCTTACACCCAAACCACACTTGATCTTTTCCGCTCGCTTCGCCAGCAGGGCTATGAAAACGTGCGCACGGTGATCCAGAGTTATTTGTTGCGCAGCGATGACGACGTCCGCCAGCTAGCTGAAGAAGGGGCAGGAATCCGGCTGGTGAAAGGCGCCTATCGCGAACCGGCTGATGTGGCCTACGCACGCAAGAAGGACGTCGATTCGGCTTTTGTCCGTCAGATGAACAACCTGCTCGAAGCCGCCAAGGATGGGCGCGGCTATCCGGCTATTGCCACACATGACGATGCCATCATCGATCAAGGGCTGAACTTCGCCCAAAAAGAGCAAGTTCCGCCTGCCTGTTATGAATTCCAGATGCTGTATGGTGTACGGACCACGCTGCAAAGTGACCTACTCGCACAAGGTTACAACGTGCGCGTATACGTCCCCTTCGGCACACAATGGTATCCCTATTTCATGCGGCGCTTAGCAGAACGCCCCGCCAACCTGTGGTTCTTTGCAAGTAACTTCTTCCGGCGCTAGGAGTCGATCTCGACGGATAGGTCATCGAAGTAGGTGAAGCCATCACCGCTGCCGGTGCAGCCAATGAACACCCGCAATTGTTCGATCTCGCTGGTGATGTTAGCGGTTCCTCGATAGCGCACAAAGCCGTTATCATTGCCGCTCAGAATGTTCAAGAGAATCTCAAACTGCTGCGAGTCTGTATCATCATCGTCATCTTCATAGCCACGTAGGCGGGCCTGACAATCACCCGAATCGTCGCGCTTCGCGTACACGATGAGTTCGACATCCCCCGTAGGATCGTTGACGTTGATCGCCTGCCAGATGAACTTATTCTCTCCGTTAAAGCCGAAGCGGAACGCACAGCTCCCATTACGCGTGTTGTCGTCATCATCGCAAATGACCCGATCAGTACTGGACGAAATACTCGACTGGCCATTCCAGTTAGGAGGAAAACTAGACGTGCTGCTATCGAAGCCGCTGTTGCTCAGCAAATTGTCTGGGTCGGGGGCGGTTGTTGACGTAGGTGTCGTACTGGGCGTCGGTGAGACCGTTGGTGTCGATGTGGGAATCGGCGTATTGGTCGGTATGGGCGTATTGGTTGGCTCAGGTGTCGCGGTATCCTGTACCTCGGTTGGTTCTGGTGTATCCGTTGCGGTGGGTGGGATGGGAGTCTGCGAAGGCGTGCTGGTCAGGGGCACATCCGTTGGAATCCCAGGCGGCGTCGGTGAGGGCACCGTCGGGATAGGGGTCGGCAGCTCGGAGGACTGCTGTAAGCCGCAGGCTATGGTCGTCACGATCAGGACGATACTCACGAGGAGAAGACGACTGCGCACGCCCGTTTCCTTGGTTGATACCGCACGAGATTGAACATACCGATATTATACCCTGAGACAAAAACAGCCCTCAATAGGCTGTGAGGGCTGTTTTAACTAGGCTGATTAGAAGACTCATTTGTCTGCAAAACGATAGCCAACCCCACGCGAGGTCATAATGAATTCGGGGCGGTTGGGGTCGCGTTCAACTTTCTTGCGCAAATAGTGAATGTAGAGCTTCAGACTGTCAATGGCATCGGAGTATTCAGGTCCCCAGGCTTCGGTCACCAACTCGCTCCGCGTGACGACCCGTCCTGCATTGCGGGTGAGCACACTCAGTAGGGCGAACTCCTTCGGAGTCAGGTGGCGCTCTTCCCCGTCGACCATCACCTGCCGATTGAGGAAGTTGACCCGGAAGCGCCCGCCATCGAAGACCAATTCTTCAGACATATTGCTGCGCGGCACCCGGCGCAGGTGCGCCCGGATTCGTGCGACCAATTCATCATTATCATAAGGCTTGACGATGTAGTCATCCGCGCCCATTTCCAGCCCTTTGACCACATCCTTGATGTCGATGCGCGCTGTCAAAAAGATTATGGGCACATCAGACAACTCACGCAGCCGCTTGCAGACTTCCCAGCCATCCATATCAGGCATCATAATGTCGAGCAGCACCAGATCAGGGTGACTGCGATAGGCTTTGCGCAACCCTTCTTCGGCGCTGTGGGCCTTGATGACCTCAAAGCTCTTGTGTTCTAGCAAGATCGTGAGCAGTTGGACGGTGGTTTCCTCGTCGTCGATGATCAGGATTTTTTCAGGCATCTAGGCTTCCACTCTCACGCTCGGACAAACCGAATCTTAATAGTTTGGAGACACTATACACCCGCCTGCCGAGGTGCGCAAGTCAGCTCGAACAAAAGTTTGTTAAGATCAGTTGTACACATTGCGGGGAGAGAATTCAACGGGGCGTTTAGTGGAGCCACGCCCCATTGGGAAGGGTTTGCTGCTGTCTAGTTGGAGAGAGCGATCGCGTTAAGGTGATCGTCAAACACCTCGCGGAACGAATCTTCTCCCGTGAAGCCGAACCAGCGCTGAATTTCTGTCCCATCATCATCAATGAAGACAAACAATGGCTGAGAGGTAAACTGGAAGTTATCCAGCGTGGGCTGGTTAGGACCTTCGTCAATGTTCAAATATACGAAATCGATCTGCCCCCAATAGTCCGCTTCCAACTGATGAACCGTTGGGCGCATCCGATTGCAAACCGAGCACCAATAGGCGAAGAACTTGACTAACTGCGGCCGCCCGGTTGCCGCGACATGCTCAGGTAGATCGGAACGGAACCCTTCATCCGGGGCCGGAGGCGCATCGGGACGACCAGCCAACAGCTCATCCGATGGGGCACTTTCCTCGGCACTATCTTCTGATGCGCTTTCGGCAGCTTCATCCTGCGGGCCGCTTGACGCTGTAGGAGCACAGGCCGCCAGGATAAGGGCCACAGAGGCGAGAATAACAATTGTCAGGGTTTGGCGTCTCATTGAGCCTCACTCATTTGATTGAGTCACGTTTGATCTAAGTTTTATTATCTCTCTATTAGACGCGGTCAACCTCAGCCCTTTTACCTCAACCAATGCGCACTGACGCCCACTGCGAGCAGGTAGAAAGGCAGGTTCCGTTGCATTTCATCAGTGAGTAAATACACTTAGAATTATCCTGAAGTTTCACCATAGGAGAAGAAACTTGAGCGTACATCGCATGATACGGCTGGCTGTGATCGCGATTTCATTGATCGC
>JAADYZ010000325.1 GCA_010092775.1 Chloroflexota bacterium | reverse complement strand
GCTCGAATTCGCCAAGCAGATGGCCACCCGTCTCGTACTCGATTTTGCGTTTGATCGAACTCCCGACCAGCGCGAAGTTGGCGGCCAGAGCAGCAAAGCCAACCACGGAGTCATCTTGTGCGTGCATCAACAGCGCTGGAGCCGTCATACTCGGCAGCCTGGAGCGCATCAGTTGCATCATCTTTGATAGCTCGAACAGGCCGCGCGCAGACCAATTCGAATAGCTGAAGTGACCGGTCAGCGCTTCAGCACGCCGAGCTTGCTCTGCTTTTACATCCGCTTGGCGCTGAACGTCAATCGGTCGGGCCTCCGGTTTCGGGCTATTCCAGCCAACCAAGCTGGCCAGTGGTAGAAGCGGTGCGAGCGGCGAGTTGACATCATGGGGAGCGGCCAGGCTGACCACCCCAGCGACCGGCTGGGGGGCGGCGAAAAGGAGGCTGAGCGCAGCTCCCATCGACTCCCCGATGACGAAGACTTGATCGCAGTGGCTTTGGAGCATCGAGAAAGCGGCCAACACGCTGATGTACCAGTCCTGCCAGCGCATGCGATTGAGGTCAGCGATCTGGGTGCCATGCCCCGGCAGCAGCGGGCCGAAGACGGTATAGCCGCCGGTTTGATGAAGATGATGACCGATCCAGCGTACTTCCTGCGGGATGCCCGTCAGGCCGTGCACCATCAAGCAGCCGATGCGGTTTCCAGGATAATAGATGGGTTGAGCGTTTGGCAGCAGGGTCGGAACAGTCATGACATCCTCGATGGGCCCTGTGAGAGTGGATCAACGTTCCGAATTATAGCGGGCTGCTGGGGGCAACGCATCGCAGCGGGTAGACCGCAACGCGATTGCAATAGGCTCAGGCTTGTTCGCGCTGCGTGTTGTATTCTGCGAGCAGTTCACGCGCGTAAGCGATCGCCTCGCTGCGTGTCTCAAACACGGGGATGTGCAATTCGCCTAGCTGGCGCTGAGATAAGAACTCCGCGGCCAGATGCCCGACGGGATGTGGGCTGACGATGATATTGATGATCCGCCCATCGCGCAATGAGCCAGGGCGACGCGTCGCGAGCAGGCCGATGGCGGTAACCAGATGACTGAAAGAGACTTTCACGCGGGTGGCGTCGCCGATGCGCACGATCGGACCGCCATGACGATCCGCGATCATTGCAGAGGTGGCCATCACCCAATCCGGGTCGCGCACATGATCAACGGGGTTGATATAGGTCATGCAGATGAGATTCGGTTCAATTTCCTCGACTGTGATTGGCATATTCAAACCCACCGCTAATGATTCTGTTCGATTGTTTTTATCATTGTAGTGGGTGAACCCTGACGTGGCGTCGTATTACAAACCCATTTGGCACTGGACGAGTGGCTTAGGCGATAAGCTGGGTAGCAATTGCAATCGGGTCGGGCGCTGCCGTATGACCAGCGCGCAGGGGTGGCCGGGATTGACCAGTGGATGCAATCCGGATGGGGCCTCATCCCTACGAACGGCGTGGTTAGATCAACCCTGATCGTCCGCAGGGGCGGCAAGTTGTATAATTCATCTACTGATGAGATCAACCTTCTGGAGCGTCCTATGTCACAAGATCGACTCAAGCGCCTGCAACAGGAACTCGCGGCTAGCAATGTAGATTGCCTGGCCCTGGTTCCGGGGACCAACCTGCACTACCTCACTGGTATGGATTTCCACCTGATGGAGCGCGCGACCATCGGCTTGATCCCCAAGGCAGGAAAGCCTGCCTTTGTGCTGCCCGGCCTGGAGGTCAGCAAATTTGAGGACGGCGCGAGCTTCGACGCGCAGGTGTTCAGCTATGTCGATGGCGAGACGCCACATGGAGCCGTCCGCGAAGCGATCAAAGCAGTGCCGGAAATCCAGCGGATTGCGGTTGAGCACCTGGCCATGCGGGTGATGGAATTCGAGTTGCTGCGTCATGAACTACCCACCTCCTTCGTCGTTGATGCCGGTCCGCTGATGGATGCGCTGCGACTGTTCAAGTCGCCGGAGGAAATCGCCGCCATGCGCCAGTCGATCGAGATCGCCGAGGCGGCCCTCGCCGCGGTGATCGCTGAGGTGAAGCCTGGTATGACCGAGCGGCAGATCGCCAGCCGCCTGAGTTTGGCGCTGATGCAGGCCGGTGGCGAGACGGTTCCCTTTGATCCGCTGGTGTTAGGCGGGCCAAACGCGGCTAACCCGCACGGCACCCCAGGTGATCGCCCGCTGCAGGCAGGCGACGGCCTGCTGATCGACTTCGGCACGCGCCATCAGGGCTATGTGTCGGACATCACGCGCAACTTCGTCCTCGGCAGGGCCAGCGAGCAGCTCATGGCGGTGCATCAAGCCGTGATGGACGCTAACGCTGCCGGGCGGGCCGCTGCCAAGCCCGGTGTGGCCTGCCAGGAGATCGACCGGGCGACCCGCCAGGTGATTGAGGAGGCGGGGTTTGGCGCGTATTTCATCCACAGGACTGGGCACGGCATCGGACTGGATGCACATGAAGGGCCCTACATTGTGGAAGGAAACGAACTGGAACTGGCACCTGGCATGACCTTCACTATCGAGCCGGGCGTGTATATCGGTGGCGAGGTTGGCATCCGGGTCGAGGACAATATGTTGGTTACCGAAGACGGCGTCGAGAGCCTGACCCGCTACCCCCGCGAATTGATTGAGATTCCGCTTTAAGGTCCGATGAATACGAGTGAGGATGGCAGATTGCAAACCCCAATCCGATTGCTTGTTGGCGTACTCAGCAGCCTTGTCTTGATCGGCTGTGCCAATTCCCCAGCGGCTCCCTCTCCTTCCGCTGGAACTGAGGGACCAAGCGCTGATCCAAACGACTGCGCCTTCTGGAATCAGGAAGAATTTGACCGCGCCATGCATTTGATCGATCAGCCGCGCTCGGTCGACCTGAACGTTGACATCCAGAACGCAGGCCAGCCGACGCCCTTCGAACTGATGCGGGGGCGCTTCCAGCTGGGTGTAATGGCAACCGAAGAGCCAGGCACTTACAGCGATCCGCCCGACGGAAGTTTCAACCAGTCGATCGATTACGAGCACAGCTACCTGGCCATTGAGACCGCCTTATTCGAAGTCGACGATTTGAACGGGGAGATCAGCGTGCAGTGGTACCAGCCCGGCCAGAACTTCGAGTCAGTGGCGATCAACCTGGACCTGAGCGACTTCTCGGCCAGCGCGGAGCCGCCGACGGAGAGCGGCCTGGTGAACCTCTCACTCAGCTATCCGGCGGATTGGGAGTCCAGCCAGATTACCGGCAGCTTCGATCGCATGTTGGGCATCTCCAACGTTCCGACCCTGGGTGAGTATGAGTCGTTCATCGTGAGGACCCCCAGCCTACCCGGCCAGACGACCTTGACCTTCGATCTCAACAGCTTCTTCAGCCGCTACCAAGACAACTACGCCAACCGCTTTGAGCCGGGTGATCTCTTTCCGATCAGTGCAACATTCACCTTTGCCGATCCGCCTGCTGCCTTCCGCAGCGTCAGCAGCAACCAGTCGGACCCGCCCTTTGAGCCCACCGAATACCCCTGCCTGGTCGATAGCAGTGGAGGCGATCCGTACTTGAACCTGCCCCCCACCGAGCCGTTCCAGCAGGTTGTGGTCACGCTGCGCCACGAATTCGTGGTCACTGAAGCGATGTTCAGCCCCTAGATGATGATCGGTAGACACGGCATGAAAGGCCAAAACCGCGCATGAACATTCGACTGGTTGCCCTGGGCCTGGGTGATGATCTTCAGCCCGGATTGGCGCTAGCGCAAACGCTGCGCCGCAACGGCCACAGCGCAGAACTCATCTCAACGGGGCGTGCGCAAGCACTCGCCGACCAATTCGGCGTGCCTCATCGCTCGCTCGACCTTGACGTACACAGCCTGCTCTCCGGTAAAGGGGGGCGGCGCGGCCTCTTTGGGCTGGGTCGCCCCAACCCGGTGATGCCAGAGGAAAGCGTCGCGCGGGTGGCCGACGCCCTGTGGGAGCATGTCCAAGGCTGCGATCTGATCGTTGCCCACCTCGCCACGACCCCCTTGGTCGCGGCGATGACGGAAAAGCTGAACCTGCCACTGGTGACCTACGCGCTCGACCCACTCAGTCATACGCAGTCCTTCGCCCAACCACTCTTCCCCGATCTGCCAGAATGGCTGCCGCTACGCGACCTGTACAATCGTGGCACCTATACCGTCGCAAATCGGCTCTTGTGGAGTCTGTTTGCAGAGGGCGTCAATACCTTTCGTGCAGAGATCCTTGAGCTGCCGCCGATCAATCCGCGCCACCACCAGCAGCAGATGGATCAGACCCCCCTACTCTACGCCGTCAGCGAGGCCATTGTGCCGCGCCCACCCGACT
>JAADYZ010000324.1 GCA_010092775.1 Chloroflexota bacterium | reverse complement strand
ATGTGTATAAGAGACAGGAATCTCATCTCTTCGCGTATCCGCAGGACGAAGTCCAGATGCAGCGGCTGGCCGTAGAGATCACCGCTGAAGTCGAGCAAATGTGCTTCAACGGTGGGGCGGCTGCCTTCACTCTCAAAGGTTGGTCGCATACCGATATTGATTACCGTGGGATGGCGTTGATTGGCAGTGGTGGCCCAACCCGCATAGACGCCCTGTTTCGGCAGAGCCTTTTCAGGGGCAATGTCGAGGTTGGCAGTTGGTATGCCGATCTGGCGGCCTCGCTGCGCGCCTTGCATCACCTTCCCTGATAAGCGGAAAGGCCGACCTAGGAGCTGCTCGGCGCTGCTAATCTTGCCTGCTGCCAACGCCTCGCGGATGCTCGTGCTGCTGACGCGCTGCCCGTCACGAGACTCGGTCATGTCGATTGGCCTCACGGAAAAGCCTCGACGAATGCCATAGGCATTGAGGAAGTTGATGTCTCCCTCGCGTTGATAACCCAACGCGAAGTTCTGGCCGACCCACAGCGATTGCATCCGTAGATGGGTGATCAGGCGATCCACAAAGTCTTGCGCACGGATTTGGCGAACCGCTTCGTTAAATGGGTGGGTGACGATCAAGTCCACCCCTAGCTGACTGATTAATCTGGCTTTTTCGTCGGGCAATGTCAGATAGTAGCCTGGCGTGAATCCGCGCAGGACCATCTGCGGGTGGGGGAAGAAATTCAGCACAACCGAGACTTGGTCAGTCGCTTGAGCATGGTCAACCAACCGCTTGATCAAGGATTGATGGCCAACATGGACGCCATCAAATACGCCGATCGTCACCACTGAGGGTTGGTTCAAGTTGGCATCTTCTAGCGCATGGATGTGGCGCATGGCCGTCGCTTCCTCCGGTCGGATAGGGCAAGCTCTCCAAAAACGATAGCGCGTTCATCACAATTGAACAAGCCGACTCAGGTCGGGGGAAAGACCTTGCGAGGTCGCCAGCTTGGGTCGTCTTGCTGGCCTGTCAAAACGCAGGCGAAGCGCCCATGAGGATCATAGCCACGCGCCAGAGCCTCATCCCTACTGATCCTTGCAATAGGCGCACCATTCTGGATGCGATGCCATTCGTCCTCGGTGAGGTCTACCCTGGGTGAGGTAGCTAGAGCCATATCAGCCGATAGGAGCTTATCCCGCCAGGAGCCTGCTTCGAATGCGGCCCTGAGCGTGTCTAGCGAGATCGCCTCATCTAGCGTGAATTGGCCTGACTCGGTCCTGACCAAGCTCGAAAGCATTGCACCGCAGCCCAATTCCTGCCCAAGATCATGCGCCAGGCTGCGAATGTAGGTACCAGGTGAGCAGCGCACATCCAATTGAAGTATGGGTGGAGCATAATCGAGCAAGGCCAGCTCGCTTATGGTCACTGCGCGCGGCTCCAAGGTAACCGTCTCACCCGCCCTCACCCGCGCGTGGGCGGACTTTCCGTCAATTTTCAGGGCGGAGTAGACTGGCGGCACCTGTTGAATCTCTCCGCGGAACCGATCCAGGGTTGCGTCAATCTGAGTGTGGGTCAATCCTGGTGGCAGCGGATGCTGTTCCAGGACGTCTCCTTCAGCGTCGTAACTATCCGTGACGACGCCAAGCGTAACTTCAGCACGATAGCGTTTCTGGGAGGCCATGAGATACTCAATCAGGCGAGTTGCTTGCCCCAAGGCCAAGACCAAGACCCCTTCCGCCATCGGGTCGAGTGTTCCGGCATGGCCGATGCGGCGCTCACGGGTGCCCCGCCGAACGGTTTGTACCACATCGTGCGAGGTAGGTCCGGGTGGCTTATGAACATTGAGTAGGCCGAAAACGCTGGAGGGCTTGCGGCGCGCCATAGACCTCTATCCGGATTGAATGCCAGCCAGAGCCTGCTGCTTGAGCAGCGGGATCACCCGTTCAACGGCTGCGGGGAGCGAGCCATCGATGGTACAGCCTGCCGCCTGGGCATGACCGCCGCCGCCCAGCGAGAGGGCCACTGCTGCTACGTCCCATCCCAACTCAGAACGGAAACTGCACTCGATGCTGCCGTCCTCACCCTCACGGAAGACGGCAGCAATCTGTGCCTCCTGCGCGGATAGGAGAAAGCTGGCAAGGTTAGTCTTTGTGTCGGTCAGACCGACCTCGCTGCGCTCTTGATAAGGTACGACTGCCCAGATGACTTGATCCTCCAGTTGGACCGAGCGCAAGCCGATCGACCACAGCCGGATTTGATCGAAAGGGCGCTGGTTGCTCTGGCGCTTGATCAGATCATGGAGGTTGGCACCCGATTCCATCAATCGTGCTGCGACTTGCATCGTATAGGGTGTGACGCTCGACGTGGCAAAGGCGAGGGTGTCACCGATGAGGGCTGAGGTCAGAGCGGTGGCAATGTCTCGGTCGATTTGGGCGTCGAGTGCGTCAATCAGGTCTATCAGCAGTTCAGCGGTTGCTGCGTAACCACTACCCACCAGGTTTATGTCGCCGAACATCAAGTTCGTGATGTGGTGGTCAATCACGATTACGGGCTGCCCAGCCGCAAGCAGTGGCTCGGATACCTTTCCCAGGCGCTCTGGGTCACTGGCATCCAGGCCGATGAACAGATCAGGCTGGTAGCCGTCGGGTAGATGATCGACAATCCTGTCACTGCCAGGGATGAGCATAAGCAGATCATCAGGAGGAAGATCATCACACAGCATGACGACCTCCTTACCGAGCTGCTCAAGGGCGCGGCCTAAGGCAGAAATCGAGCCGATTGCATCTGGGTCTGGCTTCACGTGTGTCGCCAGAGCGAAGCGATCGGCTCGATGAATCAGGTCGACGGCACGCGCCAATTCAGTCTTGTTCAGATGCGTCGGAGCTGTCATCGTCTTCGGACTCTTTCAGGTTGTCGAGCAATTCTTCAATACGGAGGGCTTCTTCGAAGGTGTCATCCCATTCAAAGCGCAGTTCAGGCGTATTGATCAGTCGGATGCGTGAACCAAGCTCACGGCGCAAGAAGCCACTGGCACTGACGAGACCATCCATCACATCCTCTTGGGCATCATCTCCATCAAGAGCCGTGACATAGATTGTGGCATATTGAAACTCCCGATCGACTATCACCTCCATCACGGTGACGCCTGTCAGGCGCGGGTCAGATGCCTCGAACTGGATGATCTCGGTCAGCACCTCGCGAATTTGCTCTGCTACGCGGCGCTGTCGCTTTGAGGGCATGGTGGAGCCTTTCCCTTAGCGAACGCGGACGCGTTCTAGAAACTGAATGACATCGCCCTCTTCCCAGGCATCGTAGTTGTCGATGCCTACACCACACTCAAAGCCAGCCCGCACCTCTCGAACATCATCTTTGAAACGCTTAAGTGATGTTACCTTGCCAGAGTGAACCGTTTGATGCTTGCGCAGCACCCGGCAGAGTGCGCCTCGGCGAGCTTCGCCTTCGCGGACGTATGAACCGGCAATGGTGCCAAGCTTGCTGACCGAAAAGACCTGCCGCACCTCGGCGACTCCGACGACCTTGTCTTCGTACACAGGCTCCAGCAGACCAGACAGTGCTTGCTCGACTTCCTCGAACAGCGTGTAGATCACGTCGTAGCGGCGGATCTCAACTCGCTCCGAGTCAGCTCGGCGCTGGGCGGCGCCGTCAACAGCGACGTTGAAGCCGATCACGAT